>CAKUDT010000124.1 GCA_934645125.1 uncultured Eggerthellaceae bacterium | reverse complement strand
CGAACCCGCGGCCCCCACCTTGGCAAGGTGGTGCTCTACCAGCTGAGCCATGTCCGCGCAAGAAGGTATAATACCGATACCCTAGGGATAATGCAAGAAAAAATTTGCCAAATCGCAAAATTTTTTTTATTACCTATACGTTAGTGGTGCTCTCTAAAATTCTCTAAAATTTTTACCTTCCGCGAAAAATTTTTCAAAAAAGATATGTACAAAATATTTCAATCTGATAATATATCTACCCGCTGGTGAACACCAGCAACCACTGAAAAGTGGGCGGTTAGCTCAGGGGGAGAGCACTGCCTTGACACGGCAGGGGTCACAAGTTCAAATCTTGTATCGCCCACCATTGAATTTCGAAGAATCCCGTTCGGGATTCTTTTTTATTTCCAGCAAAGTCTTTTCTTCGTTCTTCATGAGTCGCACAGGACAAGCTGAATCTCCTTCGCCAACAATGCAGCACCGGATCAAGATTCGCTCGAACAAAGTAGAGTACGGAACAAAACAAACAATCTGAGTCCAACGCGCCCTAAGCTTCAGCACGACCCATAATCTCCAAATGACAACAGCTCGAAACAGCATTGGCTAAAAGCACCCCAAATATGGGCTCTCAGAGCGTCTCAGCATGCTTCCCTTCCCCACGAAGCACCGAATGTCAGACAGACACCCCCGCAAACCGCTTGAATCGAAAACGCTCTATCCTGCGGCACGAAAACCTTGCCAAATGCAAAAAAGAGAGAGCCGAAGCCCTCTCTTGAATTTACTGGTGTCGAAGGCGGGATTTGAACCCGCACGCCCAATCCGGGCACTAGCACCTCAAGCTAGCGTGTCTGCCGTTCCACCACTCCGACGAATTTGCAACGTTGCATAGTTTATCAGAACACCTACAAGTTGCAAGAGATTTTTTTAAGCACTCTTTAAGCGATGGAACCGTGCGGCCAAATGACCATCATGGCAATCAACGTTACCATGAAAACAATCGCAAGAACAATCGTAATGCGATCAAGGTTCTTCTCTACAATCGAGGTACCCGTGGAAGTGTTGTACACCGCCGCGGAAATCATATCGGAAAGACCCGTTCCCTTGCCGGAATGCAGCAAGATGAAAACGATCAGACCAGCGCCGGATACAATCAGCAACACCGTCAAAATAATCATTAAAGCCGTCAAGACAAACCTTCTTTACCGTCGAATAAGCAAATGCAATTTATGAATTATAAAGGAAACAAGACTATCGCGCAAGAAGCGATTTCCCCGTCATTTCCGCAGGTTGGGGAATTGTCATAATATCCAACAGCGTGGGTGCGATATCGCAAAGCGCGCCTTCCCTGTTCTCCAGAGAAAAGCCTCGCTCCGAATAATCAATAAGCGCGAGAGGCACAGGAGCTGTGGTATGCGCCGTATGGGGCGATCCATCTTCGGCAACCATCTGATCGGCGTTGCCGTGATCGGCGGTCAAAAGACAAGTGCCGCCCTTAGCCTTCAAAGCACGCAGCACGCGTCCCACGCACTCATCGACCGCCTCGACAGCCTGCTTTGCCGCAGAAACAACACCGGTATGCCCCACCATGTCGCAATTCGCGTAATTCACCACGTAGAAATCAGCTTTATCGTTGAGAATCGCCTCCGTAAGCGCTTCGGTAACCGGATACGCGCTCATCTGCGGCTGCAAATCATACGTTGCCACCGCAGGGCTCTTGATTAAAACGCGCTCCTCCCCTACCTTGGGCTCTTCAATGCCGCCGTTCAGGAAAAACGTCACGTGCGCGTATTTCTCGGTTTCCGCAATATGGAACTGACGCAAGCCCTGCTGCGCCAAAACGTCTGCCAACACGTTTGCCGGGAATTCCTTCGGAAACGCCACCGGTGCATTGATGGTTGCATCGTATTCCGTCAAGCACACATAGGAAACAGGTACTTTTTCACCGCGCGGGAAGCCGCTGAAGTCATCATCGACAAACGCACGCGTAAGCTCGCGGGCACGATCGGGACGGAAGTTAAAGAACACCACCGCATCGCCTTCGTGCACGCCGCAGCCGTCCAGCGAGACGGGTTCAACGAATTCATCTGTTACGCCCGCATCGTAGAAGTCTTGCATTGCCTGAGCAGCGCTTACCTTAATACAAGGAGTGTCACTGACAATCGCATGGTAAGCACGCTCCACGCGACCCCATCGATTATCGCGATCCATTGCGTAATAGCGACCCGAAACAGTAGAAATTGCAAGCTTTGTCTGCGGATATGCGCTGCGCAAACGCTCAAGCTCCGCTTCCAGCTGCTCGATGTAACCCTTGCCGCTTGAAGGCGGAACATCGCGGCCGTCCATGAAACAATGGATGTGCACCGCAGGCACCTGCTGTTCGCACGCCATGGCAACCAGGGCATACAGATGCTCGTTGCTGGAATGAACGCCGCCATCGGAAAGAAGCCCCATGAAATGAACCACGCCACCGTTACGTGCGGCAGACGAAAACGCCTGACACAGCACCGGGTTCTGCTTGACCTCGCCCGAGCGACATGCGCGGTTGATGCGCGTCAGCTCTTGGTAGACAACGCGGCCCGCACCGATATTCAAGTGCCCCACTTCGGAATTACCCATCTGACCAGCAGGAAGACCAACAGCTTCCCCTGAAGCTAAAAGCTGCGTTTTCGGGCAGGTGGCAAATATATCATCAAGCACCGGCGTTGCCGCAAGGGAGATAGCATTGCCGCTGCCTGGTGCCGCCAAACCGAAGCCATCCATGATGATAAGGGCGCACGGGCGACCTTCACACGTTGTCATAGAACGTACCTTTTCTCATTCTAAGCTCGCGAACCAGCACGGTTTCCACCAGCCAGTGCAAGCGACTACAAACAACTACAAGCAAGCCTTGATAAGCGCAATAAAGCTTTCTGCTTTCAGCGCAGCGCCGCCAATCAAGCCGCCATCGATATCCTCCATGGCAAGAAGACCCTCAACGTTTCCTTCGTTCATGGAACCGCCGTACAGCACGCGCATGGACTTCGCACTATCGGCTCCGTACAGCTCGGCAAACGTTGCGCGAATGGCGGCGCATACTTCCTGAGCTTGCTCGGGAGTTGCCGTGCGGCCCGTACCAATGGCCCAAATGGGTTCGTAGGCAACAATGCAGCTCTCTGCATCAAGCTCGTCGATTCCCGCAAACGCAGCTTTAACCTGGGCGCACACGAAATCAAGCGTAGACCCCTCGTCGCGCACGGCAAGCGATTCGCCCACGCAGATAATCGGTGAGAGCTTTGCTGCAAGAAGTGCCTTCGCTTTCTTGTTCACGCCCTCGTTCGTTTCGCCGAACAGCGTGCGGCGCTCCGAATGGCCGATAATGCAGTAGTCGCAGCCCGCCTCTTTGAGCATGGGCACGGAAATCTCGCCCGTGTAAGCGCCCGATTCCTGCCAATAGCAGTTCTGCGCGCCCACGGAAATAGGAAGATTCTCGAAATCGATGACCGTCCAAGCCGGTTTCAAATCAAGAAACGGAGGACAGAGCACCACATCAACAGAGTCCGCCCAATCCTTCTCGAAACGGTTGCAAATTTGCTGCGTGAGCACAACGGCCTCGGAGATGGTATTATTCATCTTCCAGTTGCCCGCCATCATGGGTTTACGTTTCATGTTTCTCCTGTTCATCGCGATTTTGCCCGATGCAATCTCGCTTGTCGCAACAGTCGGACAATTATTTGCGCAGCGCCTCTACGCCCGGGAGCTTTTCGCCCTGAACAAGCTCCATGGAAGCGCCGCCGCCCGTGGAAATAAACGTCATCTTCGATGCAAGGTCGAACTTGTTCACCGCAGCAACGCTGTCGCCGCCGCCGATAATCGTATCGGCTTCCTTGTTAGCGGCAACCGCCAGAGCAACCTGCTTCGTGCCTTCCTCGAATGCCTTCATCTCGAAAACGCCCATGGGGCCGTTCCAGAACACGGTCTTCGCCTGCGCAATGGCGTCTGCGTATGCTTTTGCCGTTTCGGGGCCAATATCAAGGCCCATCATGTCGCTGGGAATGTTGTCAACGGAAACGGTTTCCGTACGCGCGTCTTCGGCGAACTTGTCTGCCACTACAACATCGGAAGGCAGAAGCAGCGACACGCCCTTGTCCTTTGCTTTTTGGAGCATTTCGGACGCGCGCTCAACCCATTCGTCTTCCTTCAGCGAAGTACCGACCGTCTTACCCTGCGCTAAAAGGAACGTAAAGCACATGCCGCCGCCAATGATAAGCGTGTCGCACGTGTCGATAAGCGCGTCGATCACCTTGATCTTATCGGACACTTTCGAGCCGCCCAAAATAGCAACAAACGGACGTTTCGGCTGCTCAAGCATACCGCCCAGCGTGGCTACTTCTTTGCTGAGCAAGAAACCGGCATACGCGGGAAGCAGCGCTGCAACGCCCGCCGTGGAAGCATGCGCGCGATGCGCCGTGCCAAATGCATCGTTTACATACGCATCGCCCAACACGGCAAGTTCGCGGCAGAAGCCTTCGTCATTTTTCTTCTCGCGCTTGTCAAAGCGAAGGTTTTCCAGCAAAACGATGTCACCGTTGTTCATGTGGGCGATCTTTTCCTGCGCATCGGCACCCACCGTATCGGTAGCAAACGAAACAGGAGCATCCACCATGTTCGCAAGATAAGCAGCTACGGGCGCCAAGGAATACGCTTCCTCGTAGCCTTCGCCCTTCGGACGGCCCAAATGGGACATAAGAATGACCTTCGCACCGGCATCAACCAGGTATTTAATGGTTGGCAGCGCAGCCTTGATACGCGTGTCGTCGGTAACCGCGCCTTCTTTCAAGGGCACGTTGAAATCCACACGCACTAACACGCGTTTGCCCTGCGGCGCAAGAGATTCGATAGTTTGAATATCAGACATTAAACCCTCCTGAAAAACATCCCGAAAAAAGCAATGCGCCGCCCAACCGGACGGCGCACCTGGTTGCGTTCTAGAGCATAATTTTTGCCAGGTCGGCAACGCGGTTGGAGTAGCCCCATTCGTTGTCGTACCAGGAAACAACTTTCACCATGTCGCCTTCGCCACCCAAAACCATGGTCAGGCCGGAATCGAAAA
>CAKUDT010000123.1 GCA_934645125.1 uncultured Eggerthellaceae bacterium | reverse complement strand
AAGAAACAACGCCAGAGACACCGGCGGTTTTCGTAAGAGCTGCAAGCAGATTCACCTGGTCGGCGGCGGCGCGATTGCGCATGTGAGCTTTTTCGTTGGTGATGATGCGTTTCTTCTGGCTCTTGATGTTTGCCATGGGAAATCCTTTCTTCAAAAATGATGTTTGCTTTCGCTGTGCCCAGTAATAACATACGCGCTATGGACGTATCGCACAGATCGGAACAACGCATCACTTGAAAAAAGGCAAGTGAGAAGACCCCGAAGGGTTATGCGTTTGAGGCGAACAGGATTTCTCGCTTCTTCGACCAATGCGGTCTTCCAGCAATTGCGCATCCTTAATGCAGCCAGTCTGCGGATTTGGCGATAAGTTCATCGCGCGTACGTATTGCTAGACACAACATGCGATAGAATAGCAAAGAACATTGGCCCTGTCACGAAATTTTTTGCACAAATCGCTGTTTTTCCTTATAGAATAGGCGTTCGGGCAAAAAGTAAAGGAATAAAGCAAATACTTATGGCAACAGATTTGAATCATATCAGAAATTTTTCTATCATCGCCCACATCGATCACGGTAAATCGACCATTTCAGACCGTATCCTTGAGCTTACGGGCACCGTTGCGCACCGCGACATGAAAGAGCAGTTGCTTGACTCTATGGATATCGAGCGTGAACGCGGTATTACCATTAAGAGCCAGGCGGTTCGCGTTGAATATACCGCCGATGACGGCGAAGTCTACCAGTACAACCTTATTGACACTCCGGGTCACGTTGACTTCACGTACGAAGTTTCTCGCAGCTTGGCGGCGTGCGATGGTGCGGTGCTGGTGGTTGACGCAACGCAAGGCGTCGAGGCGCAGACGGTGGCAAATGCTATGCTCGCCATGAATTCCAATTTGGAGATTGTGCCGCTTATCAACAAGATCGATCTTCCGTCCGCCGACCCCGAGCGCGTGCGCGCTGAAATCGAAGACGCTCTGGCAATTCCCGCTGATGACGCCGTTTTGGCGAGCGGCAAGACAGGCGAAGGCGTCCATGATTTGCTCGAAGCTATTGCGTACAACATTCCTGCACCTACCGGAAACGCTGATGCGCCGTTAAAAGCGCTCATTTTCGACTCGTATTTCGACCCGTATCGCGGCGTAGTCGCGCTTATTCGCGTTGTGGACGGCCAGGTGAAAAAAGGCGACCGCATTCTTATGTTGGCAACGGGAACCGAGACGCTTGTGGAAGAAGTGGGCGCACGTCGCCCCGTTGAAACGGCGTTGCCGGCGCTTTATACGGGCGAAGTGGGATACCTGGTCACGGGTTTGAAATCCGTCAGCCAGGTAAAAGTGGGCGACACCATCACGCTTTGCTCGAATAAGACCGCTGAGGCGTTGCCGGGATACCGTGAAGCAAAACCCATGGTCTTTACCGGCCTGTTTCCCATTGATAACGACCAATACGAACCGCTGAAAGAAGCGCTCGAGAAGCTGGCGCTTAACGATCCTGCCTTGGTATGGGAACCTGAGAAATCGCATGCGCTGGGTTTCGGCTTCCGCGTGGGCTTTTTGGGCCTTTTGCACATGGAGGTCATCAAGGAGCGCTTGGAGCGCGAATTCAACTTGGATCTTCTTGCAACGGCTCCTAGCGTTGAGTACCGCGTGCATCGCCAGGGTGGGGAAGTGCTCTCTATCCGCTCTCCGCAGGAAATGCCCGATCCAAGCGAAATCGATTTCATTGAAGAGCCGTTCTTGAAGGCGAAAATCATGGTTCCGCCCGACTTTGTGGGCGCTGTTATGGATTTGACGGTAAGCCGCCGCGGTCAATTCATCAACATGAATTATTTGTCCAGCACTACGGTCGAGCTGATTTGGCGCATTCCGCTGTCGGAGCTTATCATGGATTACTTCGACAAGCTGAAGTCCTATACGAAGGGCTACGCGAGCCTTGATTACGAATTCGAAGATTATTTCCCCAGCGAACTGGTCAAACTTGATATTCTGCTTTCAGGCAAACCGATTGACGCGCTGTCGTTTATCGTGCATAAGGATAAAGCGTATGATCGCGGGCGCGTGCTGGCAGAGAAATTGAAGAGCATCATTCCGCGTCAGCTTTTCGAAGTGCCCATTCAGGCGGCGATTGGCGGGCGCGTGCTTGCGCGCGAAACCGTTAAAGCTAAGCGCAAGGACGTACTGGCGAAATGCTACGGCGGCGATATCTCGCGTAAACGCAAGCTTTTGGAGAAGCAAAAAGAAGGCAAGAAGCGCATGAAGGCCATCGGCAACGTTGAGGTGCCCCAGGAAGCATTTATGGCGATTTTGAAGGTGGATGACTAGCCCGGCATGACTACTTCGTTTTATCGCGACCAGCTGCAATGCTTTCTTGCTGATAAAAAAGTGAGTTTGGCCCCCATGGCGGGTGTGACCGATACGGCAATGCGAACGCTTTGCTTGGAGCAGGGCGCCGATATGACGTATACCGAAATGGTGTCGTCGAAAGCGCTTTCGTTTGCGAACGAAAAGACGCAAAACCTACTTGATTTGGCACCGGGCGAAGAAAAAGTTGCCGTTCAGCTGTTCGGGCATGAGCCGCAAACTATGGCACGGCAAGCAGCCTGGGTTGAAGAGCGCCTGGGCGATGCACTTGCGTACCTTGATGTGAACATGGGTTGTCCGGCACGCAAGATTTGCACGAAAGGTGACGGATCTGCCCTGATGAACAGCCCTGCGCTTGCTGCGGAAATCGTGCGTGAGATGGTTTCTGTGGTTGATCACGCGGTGACTGTGAAATTCCGTCGTGGCTTTTACGAGGGCGAAGAGACAGCCGTTGAATTCGCACGTTGCATGGAAGACGCGGGGGCTGCCGCCTGCGCGGTTCACGGAAGATTCGCGCAGCAAATGTATCGGGGCGCGTCTGATTCGGGCGTAATTGGACGCGTGAAAGCGGCTGTGAGCATTCCCGTTATTGGAAACGGCGATATCAAAATCGGCGAAGATGCGCTGCACATGTTTGCGGAAACAAACTGCGATAGTGTGATGATAGCGCGTGCCGCAGAGGGAAACCCTTGGATATTCGCGCAGGTCAAATCGGTGTTGCAAGGAAACGGTTCGCTCGCGTTACCTAGTGCCCAAGAGCGAATCGCCATGGCACGCACGCATGCGCGCCTGCTCTCGCAACGTGAAGGCCGCAATATCTGCCGTATGCGCAAGCATGCCATGTGGTATATGGCGGGACTTCCCGGTGCCAGTGCTGCCCGTGCGCGCATTAATTTATGCACGACGCTTGAAGATTTCAACGAAGTATTTGATGAGCTGCTCGAAAAAACGAAGCAGCGCCAAATGATGCAAGCGTCAAAAGAAGGTGCTCTTAGCTAATGGATTCGCTTATCCAGAACCGCTTGCGTTCTGCTGTTTGCCTTGCGGACAAGGAGTAACGAAATGCCCCACGATCCCTATAAAGCGCTCTATCTTCATCTTCCGTTCTGCGTGAAGAAATGCAACTATTGCGACTTCGACTCGTGCGCCATCAGCGCGGATGCACCCGAAATCGACGCCTATGTTGAGGATCTTGTGTTTCAGATTCGCCGTACTTCAAAACAGGGAGAACTTGCCAACATCGAAACGGTCTATCTGGGTGGCGGCACGCCCAGCCATGTGGGTATTGCACGTCTATCGTCGCTTCTGTATGCAATCTCTCATTTCATGCGGCTTGAGCCCGACATGGAATGCTCCATGGAGGCAAATCCGGAAAGCGTCAACGATCGCCTGATCAACGACATTTGGGCGCTGGGCGTAAACCGACTCTCCCTTGGCGTGCAAAGCTTCGACGATGATGTTCTTGCCCTTTTGGGACGCGCCCATTCAGCGCACGATGCTTGCAAGGCGGTTCGTACCGCCCAAGAGCGTTTCGATAACGTGAGCGTTGATTTGATGTGCGGAATTCCGGGGCAGTCGCTTGAATCGTTTGAAGCATCTGTCGCTCAAGCTATTGACCTGGGTGTTTCCCATGTGAGCGTCTATCCGTTGACTATTGAGCCGGGTACCGCGTTCTATCATGATGTGGTGACGGGTGCGCTGGAAGAGCCCGACGATGATTGCGAAGCGCAGCATATGGAATGCGCTGAAAAGCTTTTGCGCGCCGCAGGCTACGAGCGCTATGAAGTGGCAAGTTACGCGAAGCCAAGTTTTGAATGTCGGCACAACATTGCTTACTGGACGGGCGTTCCTTATCTGGGACTGGGACGAAGCGCTGCGACGATGACGCAAAATAGCGAACGACGCATGCGAAAGAAAGACGGTCTGATAACCGATGATTTGAATGCCTCTCAAATGCGCGCGGAAGATCTGATGCTTTCCATGCGTATGGCGCAAGGTGTTTCGCTGGAAGCGGTGAAGCAAGCTCAAGGACTTCTGCCGCGGGTACACGAAACATTCGACGAGCTGTGCGCACTAGGACTTTGTGTCTGCGAAGAGGGGCGTTATAAGCCAACGGAAAAAGGGTGGCTTTGCGGAAATGAGCTGTACGGGCGCATTTTCGACTTGGCGCCGTAAGGGTGTAAGCAAGATTTTGCGGCTCTAAGCTGGCTGCGGTGCGCGAATCGAATGAAATGAATTTGCGAAATGGTAACGGTTCATCAAATATGGGGTGAACCGTTCTTGTTGAAATGACAGTGCTGCTACAATAAGGCAGTTTGGAACATTCATATACTCGTATAGAGGGGAGGGAACATGCTTTCGGATAGGCGCCAGCGCGTTTTGAGCGCGCTTATTGAAGAATACGTCTCGTATGCTCTGCCCGTTGGCTCCCGAACCCTTATCGAGCGCTATCCTTTGGGCGTGAGCTCGGCTACGGTGCGTAACGAGCTTTCACGTTTGGAAGACGATGGCTATCTGCTGCAACCCCACACATCGGCGGGTCGTATTCCTACTGATGCAGGTTATCGTGCGTTTGTGGACGACTTGATTGAGCGCGACCTTGTTCCGCATGATGATTCATATGCTCATGTTGTTGAAGAGCTTGCCAAGACATCTTCTGAGCTTGATGACTTATTCCAGCAGGTCTCATTGCATCTGTCTCGATTCACGG
>CAKUDT010000122.1 GCA_934645125.1 uncultured Eggerthellaceae bacterium | reverse complement strand
ACCTACTTCCAACCTACCACAACTTCGAATTTGGGTCCTCTTTTTCAACAACATGGTTCCGAAAGGTGCTTTAAGCACTCATTTTCGCTGTCGCGCAACCTGAAAGCTCGGAAGATCAAGCGTGCTGGGGCTGCTCACTCGGTTGCTCGTTTCTCATGCTCCCGTTCTCGCACTCCCGGTAAACGACGAACGCTCCTCTTTCGCGCCCAGCGCGCGTTCGTGATACCATAGCCTCAAAAGTTTCCATAAACGGGAGGTAGCAATGGATGTAGTTATTTCGGATGCACGCATTGACCAGCTTATTGCCGAGGATGTTCCGTATATCGATTTGACCACGCAAATGCTTGGCATTAGCGACAAGCCGGCGCGCATCGAGTTTTTCACGCGCGAGGACGCCACGGTATGCGCTACGGAAGAAGCCGCACGCGTATTGCAGCATTTAGGTGCAGAAGTGGAGTCGCTTGTTCCATCGGGCGAGCAAGTTGTCGCGGGTACCATTTTGCTGGTGGCGGTGGGTCCTGCCGGCGCGCTGCATAAGGCGTGGAAAGTCTGCCTGAACCTGCTTGACCACTGCAGCGCCGTTGCCACGAAAACGCACAACTTGGTGAGCGCTGCGAAATCCGCGAACCCCGCATGCGAAGTGCTCACCACGCGCAAAAGCATGCCCGGTGTAAAAGACCTGCTCACGAAAGCGGTTACGGCGGGTGGCGCCTTCCCGCATCGATTGGGGCTCTCTGAAACGGTGCTGGTATTCGACAACCACACACGCCTTATGGGCGGCTTCGACGCGTTCTTGGAAGCGCTGCCGAGCTTGCGTAGCAAGTGCATTGAGAAGAAGCTGTTCGTGGAAGCCGACGCCGACCAGGCACGTGCGTTGGCGCGCGCTGGCGTTGATGGCAGTCAGTTCGACAAGATTCCCGCTGATGAGCTGGCGGCTTTAGTTGCGGAGCTGCGCGAAATCGATCCGCACTGCACGCTGATTGCGGCAGGTGGCATCAATGCGAAAAATGCTGCGGCATATGCGGCCACGGGTGTGGATGGCCTGGCTACCACGGCGCCGTTCTCGGCCGCGCCGCTTGACATGAGCGCACGTATTTTGCCTGCGTAACGGCTGGTTTTGTGCGCAGGTTGTTTATGTTGCGTGGGTTCCGATAGGCCGGTGCACCAGGCGCCTGCGGCGCTGTGCGTCAAAGTTCAAACGCAAGAGAAGGGGAAGGTGCCCGGTGCGGCATCTTCCCCTTCTCGGGTTCTTGCAGCCTTATGGTGTGGTTGTTACTGCTGGTGTGGCCGTTGCTTGTGGGGGCGTGGCTGCCGCGTGCAGCGCTCGTACACGCCCGGCTCCAGCGCCCGCAGCGCGGAGCCGCGGTCCGGCATGTCGCGTTCCGACACCGGCAAGCAAGCCCCGCGCCTTCCCGCAGCGTCTACTTCCGCGTGCCACTCACGGCATCGGCAGACGTGACTTCGGCCGGCAGGGGAGCGGCTGGTGCGCCCTCAATGCTCTTCGCAAATTCGCGGTCGGTGCCCGAAGTGCCTGTTGGCGGGTTGATTTCGAACGGCTCGGCCTTCGTGAAAACGCTCACAAGCGGCACAATGACAATCGACGCAATCATAGCAAACGCGCCGCAGTTCAGCCCATTCGCGAACACCCACGAAACAATGGGAATGCCGGCAACTGCGCTCTGCAGCGCAGGCGTAAGGCCTGCCAAGCCAATCAGCATATTGCCCGTGGTCAGCACAATGGCAAAAATGAAGCTGGTCCATACCGATGCCTTCGACACTTTTCCGCTGTAAAGGCCCCACAGGTACGGGCCAATGAATGCGCCGGAAAGCGCACCCCACGAAATGCCCATGAGCTGGGCAATCCACGTGATGGTGGAGTGGTATTGCACCAGTGCGATGCCGGCAGAAATGGCGATGAACACTACAATGAACGCGCGCATGTAACGGATGCGGCGCTTTTCGTCCATGTTTTTCACAATGTTGCCCTCGATAAGATCCAGGGTCAGCGTGGACGAGCTGTTCAGCACAAGGCCCGCCAGCGTGGACATGGACGCGGACAAAACCAGCACAATGACCAGGCCAATCAGCAACTCAGGCAGAGTGGACAGCATGGTGGGAACAATTGAGTCGAACACGGGCGTTTCGGCGGCGGTGTAGTCAATCTGGTCGCCGTAGAGGCGACCGAAGCCGCCCAGGAAGTAGCAACCGCCCGACACGATAATGGCAAACAGCGTGGAAATAATGGCGCCCTGCTTAATGGCGGGGCCGTCTTTAATGGCGTAGAACTTCTGCACCATTTGCGGAAGGCCCCACGTGCCCAGCGACGTCAAAATGACCACGCCCAAAAGATTTGCAGGGTCGGGGCCGAACATGCTGGTGAATACGCCCTGGAAGCCGCTTCCGTCGCTGACCTGGGAAAGCGTTGTTATGGCCTCCATGAAGCCGCCGTTTGCGTTCATCACAGCGAAGATAACGGCCGTAATGCCGATAAGCATGACAATACCCTGCAAAAAGTCGTTCACCACGGTGGCCATATAGCCGCCGACCACCACATAAACGCAGGTGATAACCGCCATTGCAATGACGCACGCTTCGTAAGGCAGCCCGAATGCCATGCCGAACAGGCGCGACAGTCCGTTATAGACCGACGCCGTGTAGGGAATCAGGAACACAAAGATGATGGCCGCCGCCGCAATGCGCAGCGCCCGGGAGTTATAACGCTTGCCGAAGAATTCCGGCATGGTGGTGGCGCCAATGCGGTGCGTCATTTCGCGCGTGCGCGGACCCAGCACCCACCAGGCAATAAGCGAGCCCAAAACAGCGTTGCCCAGGCCGGCCCAAAATGCTGCCAAGCCGTATTTCCAACCGAACTGGCCTGCGTATCCCACGAAAACAACGGCGCTGAAGTAGCTGGTGCCAAAGGCGAAAGCGCTCATCCAGGCGCCCACGTTTCTTCCGCCCAAAACAAAGCCGTCAACGCCGTTGGCGTATTTGCGGCAGTAAATGCCCACGCCTATGGCCACGCCGAAAAAGATGACGACTAAACATATCTTTGCAATCACAATGGATCCTTTCCTTTTGTTGGAGTGCAGCACTGCGGCGCTGCGGATGCTGGGATTCGCGCCACCGCCTTGCCTGTGCCGCCTTCGCTGAATTGTTGAAGGGCGGCAGGGGTTCTTTGAAAGAGGCGCGCCAGCGCGAAGCCTGTAGGCTGAATTCGTAACGAAAACGGCTTCTATCAGGCAAAAGACAACAATGCACGCGGGAATGGGGATATAAAAAATAGCACCGGAAAAACCCGCGTGCTATTAATATCGAAAATACAAATAGGATAACGATGCCGCTGCCTGACACTGCTCGGCCCAGCGAGCGCGCATAACGGCACCGGCGGCTTCGGAACACTGCTCCGCACGGCGGGCGCACGTGATAGCGCCAGCGGCTTCTCCTGCAGTGATATGTGAAGCGAAATTGAACATGGGCGCACCATATCATACTTTTTGGCTCTGAAAAGAGGATGTAACAAAGTTTTTCGCCAAGCTGTGCGGTTTTTGGCGTAAGGTGGGCAGGAAGTTGGTAAGATGAAACGTACATAAGAGCAGGTAAACCAGGGGAAGTTGAATTGCTGGGAGGTTGCACTATGACTTTTTCGCCGCGGGAAATTTCATATCAGGACATTTCGCTTTACATTAATGAGCATAGTAGCGTGCGCGTGAGCAGCGACGCGTGCGCGAGTGGTGGCGTGCATGACAAGATCGCATGTTACGATGATGCAGCGCAGGGCGTGCCGCGCGTTGTTTACGTTGATCCGTTTCATGTTGAAGGGGCGCCCCATGATGCATCGCTCGTGTTGGTGACGCATAGCCATTACGACCACCTTGACCCCGCAAGCCTGAATACGGTTGCGAATGCGGATACGTGGTTCGCGGCGCCGGAGGATACCGTGGGCGAAATGGTGGCTGCAGGCGTTCCAGCGAATCGCGTTGTTTCCGTTGTGCCTGGTGAAAGCTACGAAATTGCAGGATTTTCTACTCAGGTGGTTGCGGCATACAACATGAACAAGCAGTTTCATCCGCGCGCGAACCAGTGGGTCGGTTACGTGGTGGAGCTTGCGGGTGTGCGCGTGTACGTGTGCGGCGACACCGATAACACGCCTGAAGCGCGTGCCGTGATATGTGACGTTGTGTGCGTTCCCGCGGGAGGCACGTATACCACTACGGCGCAAGAAGCGGCAGCGCTTGTAGCGGGAATGAGCCCTGCACCGAAGCTGGCGATTCCCGAGCATTACGGGACGGTTGCGGGCGACGCCGATTGCGGCGAACGCTTTGCGGCAACGTTAAAGTCCCTGGTGGGAGACGCGATTCGCGTGGAACTGCCGTATTAGGTTGTGAAGCGGCTCGCTGCCTGACGTCTGCTGCCTGCCGCGCGCTTTACGCCTCTGCGCCACGATATCCGTCGGGGTTCATGCTCTGCCAACGCCAGCTGTCGGCGCACATGCGCTCCAAGTCGTATTCGGCGACCCAGCCCATCTCTTCGCGTGCCTTATCGCAAGCGGCATAGCACGTAGCAATATCGCCCTCGCGACGAGGCATTATCTCGTACGGGATGGTCTTCCTGCAGGCTTTTTCGTATGCGTGGATGATGTCGAGCACGCTTGAGCCCTTGCCGGTGCCCAGGTTGAAAATGCCCACGCCACGGCGGCTTCCGTCTGCGGCGGCTTCGCCTGCAATGGATCCCAGGCCCAGCGGCTCGCCGGTGCCCACTTCGCCCGCCATCCACTTGAGCGCCGCCACATGGCCGCGCGCCAGGTCAACAACGTGAATGTAGTCGCGCACGCCCGTGCCGTCGGGGGTGGGGTAGTCGTTGCCGAACACGCCCACGCGCTGCAGTTTTCCCACGGCTACCTGGGCAACGTAAGGCACCAGGTTGTTGGGAATACCCTTGGGGTCTTCGCCGATCAGGCCGCTTTCGTGCGCACCGATGGGGTTGAAATAACGCAGCAGCACCACGTTCCATTCGTTGTCACCAAGGTAGAGGTCGGTCAGAATACGTTCGAGCATGGTTTTCGTCTGGCCGTA
>CAKUDT010000121.1 GCA_934645125.1 uncultured Eggerthellaceae bacterium | reverse complement strand
CCATCGGCGTCTTTGAGCTCGATATTCACATTCGCGCGATCGATTGCCGTGCCGTCTTCATTCTGGAACACCAGCTTGCCCGTGATGAACTCCGTAGGCGCAACATCGAACGTCACATTGGGAAGCGAGCTCAGCACGCCACCCACCTTTTCGGCATTCAGATTGGCAGCCTTGCCGGTCAGATAGCGCAAGCCGCGGTGTTCGCCCGGCTGGGAACCGAAACCGTTGCTCCGCAGCACACCCGTAGAAAGAGTGTACGAAGATTCGTCCCAGTACTTAGGAATGGTAACATTCAGCCTCTGACGATCCGCATTGCTTGAGAAATCGTACACGCCGAAGTTGCCGCCTGGCGCAGAAGCGAATGCGGTTCCATCGGTGCCCGTGTAGGAAATTACCGTGTTGCGGTTGTAGAGCGTTGCCAGCTTCTCGCAGGGGTTCAGCAAGTTGCCGAATTGCAGCGTGAGTACATCGCCTGCTTTGACCTGGGAGTTTTCATCCAACGTGGTGCCTTGAGCATCAGTTACAGAAAGTGATGCCTGGCGCGCGTTGATAACCTGATAGCTTGCCACGCCGTCTTTTTCAATCTTGATAATGTGACGGCCGGTCGTAAGCTGGGAGACCGTAACAGCACCTGTTGCTTCGTCAACGGATACGCCGTCGGTGGTGAAGCCCGTAAATGCCAGAGCGCCATCAACCGTGGAGCGCGCGATGCTTACCGTGCAGCCAGCTTCCGGCGTGAACGTATACGTTGCGCCCTGATCGCCCAAGTAGTACAGCGTATCGTGCTCGGAGTCCAGCTTTGTTGCTGTCGAACCTGCGCGGTCCATGAGCATGTTCGTCTCAATGGATGAGCCATCGGCGCCAACCGATACCACAAACACGCCCGTGAGCTCGGGCCAAATTGCTGAAAGCTTGGG
Organism: uncultured Eggerthellaceae bacterium; assembly: GCA_934645125.1. Classification (GTDB taxonomy): domain Bacteria; phylum Actinomycetota; class Coriobacteriia; order Coriobacteriales; family Eggerthellaceae; genus CAKUOV01. The sequence continues at coordinate 4,167 of CAKUDT010000121.1, read as the reverse complement.
GCCACCCTGGGCCGTGGTGTCAATCATGGCGTCATACGTTACTTTCACCACAGCGGTGCCCGCATGCTCAGCCTTCATGGTTGCAAGATTGCTGTTGTTTTCATCGGGCACAATAGACACAACATCGCTTGCGTTGCCGTTGAAATCAACAACCTGGTAATGCATATCCGGCAGCGCAATCTTGCTGTTCATGAACGACTCAATGGCCTGCCAGTTACGGAACATGTTCAGCTCGTAAGTCTGACCAGCCTCCATGTTCAAGTAACCTTTGTTATTGATGTTCATGTAAATGTTGCCCATGTCATACACGTTTTCAGTGAAACGATTGACGGTGCTCTTAGTGAACGTCGAATCATTCAGATAGATGTCTTCGGCCGATACCGTAATGTCTTTCGACGAAGTAATCTGCTCGAAGCTCCAATACGTCACGCCGTTAGGGTTCTGCACGCGAACGAAGCGCTGACCCGAGGCAGAGCCTGGAATCCTGAAGCTTGCCACAACGTTGCCGGCTTCATCGGCAGTAGTTGCTTCTGCATCGTAGAACGTGTAGATGTAACTCGAGTAATCGCCCAAAGAAACGGTCGATCCAGCAGGTGCCGTCACGTTAACGTTGATGCCCACCGGAATAGAGGTGGTCATGCTGACGTTCGTATTGGTTTGGGTGGAGTTCTTCTTTAACGTAATGGGCACGTTCGTTTCGGCTTTTTCGCCCAAGGGGGTAAACGTTGCCTCAATGGAGTCGCCATCCAGGTAAATTGCGGACGCGGTGGGCGTACCATACGCGTCTGCATCGCCAACGATAGCCAAACGGTCGGTGCCATCGGCGCCCTTTACCAGCACGGAAATCTGGTAATCGGTGCCGCGAACCCAACCGCTGTTAGTGGCGCGCAGGTCGTAAATACGATGCACGGTAATGGTCTGCTCTTCGGCATTGGTAACGGTGACTTTAAGACCGCCGTTATCGTTTCCGGCGCTATCAAAGCCTTCGAACCAGTAATCACCGGCAGCCAGTTCAACCTTGTCGTACATCAAACTGTAGCCATCGGCTGTAGCAGGCGTATCGGCAAGAAGATCGGTCTCGCCGCGCACGCCATCGGTAAACGTATAGAGCTTGCCCGAATTGATCTGAGCGTTATGAAGGCCCTTGATGGTCACTTTCGGCTGGGTCGCTGCGTCATCGTTTGCTGGAGCGTCTTGCCCCTCCAGCGCGCTTGTGCCTTCTGTAGCCGCAGGTGAAACGGCGTTTTCTTGGCCGGTCACAGTAAGGGTTTTCCCTTCAGGGGAAACCGCGCCCGTATTGAGTTCGCCCTTCTCGTCGGAAGCGCCGATGTCGCCCAGCGTGCCATTTTCGGTTGGCACGGAAAGCACATTTTCATCCGCGTTCGAAACGGGATCCGCATACGCCGGCGTTGCGGCGCCAAACGGAGACAGCCCGAACACAAGGATGAAAGCCATCAAAAGCGACACAGCTTTGCGCCGCCAGGTGGTTTTCGATGCATCCATGTACAACTCCTTCCTTTCCTTTTCTTCCTTTTTTCTTGCAAAAAAAATCGGGCGACAACATCGCGAAGATGCTGCCGCCCGTTTTTGCCGCATGAAACAAACCTGTCAGCCGAAAGGCCAACGTAGTGTGCACTGCACTTTTACAAGGTGATCCCGCCTTGGCTGCAATGCATCCATTTCAGCAGGTCTCCTGACTCGCGCTTTCTTAGAAGCCTTGGGCTTCCAAGCGGTAGCAACAAAGCCTTCCCGAGCACATACGCTCAGTGACCGCGGGCCACACTCACCCGCTGCTGTTGCTGCCAAAGCGCTTACAGTGGCGGGTACCGTCCAGGTCTTTCACCTGGTTCCCTTGCCGGCCGCAAGCGCACACGCGCTGTCGCGCCGACCACCGTATGCTGCGATTTCTCGCAGCCACAATGCGCTGTATGGAGTATGAAATTGTCAACTTGCTTCTTATTTGACGCTTGCTGCTGTCCGCTTTCGTCTGCTACGACAATCCGCTGGACAAGCACACGCGTCTGTCCAAAGATTAGCACATTTGCTTATGCAGCAATGCGCTTTTTAAGCATATCTTTAACATAGGACAATGAATGTAAAATACGCGCGCTTCGACGACATGTTGTCGTTTTTTCGCCTTAATACACAAAATATTCCTGTTCGGGGTACCTCGGAAAACGTTTGCAGACCGACCAGTGCCGTTTGAGACGAAGTGGACCCGCAAAAGCCCAGGTCGCATATCGCAAGCGCTGGAGAAACAAGGGTCGGTGCCCCTTCAACCTACCCCGAACAGGAATATTTTGCGTTTTGTCGCGCGATTTCTGACAACATGGCCTTCGCTCCGTTTCTCGTCGCGGAATCATGTAGCACGCTCTTGCCGGCGGACAATATTGAGAGACCGCATATCGGTAGAAATGCAAAGACCCGTCGCTTTTTATTATCTCGACCAATTTCGGGTCATGTTGTTGAAAAGCCAGGGTTAAATTCGAAGTTGATGCAGTTTGGAAGTAGGTCGGGCTTTCAACGGCGTTCCAACATTTCGATATATTCTAACTGAGTATAGTTATGAACTGGGATTTTAATAATCTTTATCTTGCCAGGAAACGCCTTCCGTTAAAAACCTCCCCGATTCGCGCTCTCAACCTACTTCCAACCTGCATCAACTTCGAATTTGGGAGCCATTTTGTAACAACATGAATGAAATTGGAGACGGTAGTGCCCTCCAGCGTGCAATCCCCAAAAGGAGGGAGCGACAGCGGAGTCGCGAGGCGAACCCTTGTCAACGGACGACCCAAGACACCAACTAGATAATCCCCCCTAGAGGGCAGGATCCATATATTCCGCGCGCAGTTCCGCAGCGACGAAAACGGTCCAGTGGACCGTTTTCCAAAACGAGGACTGTTTGAGCACGGAATGTACGGGGCCCGCCTTTGCCGACAGATGCCCCGAACCGCATCGCAAATTGTTGACAAAAGGTGGGGTAATTTGTCAACAAAGCGGCTCGGGAACCGGGCTGTTAGAGTCGGACGGGGATACCTTGAGAGCGCATGTACTCCTTGACCTGGCGCACAGTGAACTCGCCGAAATGGAACACGCTGGCGGCAAGCACGGCGTCTGCCTCCCCTTCCAGGACCCCTTCGGCAAAATGCTCGATCTTGCCCACGCCGCCACTCGCGATAACGGGGATGTTCACGGCGCGCGCGACTGCACGCGTTAGAGCACAGTCGAAGCCATCGCGGCTTCCATCGCGATCCATGCTGGTCAGAAGGATTTCGCCCGCACCGCGACGACACGCTTCAGCCGCCCACTCAACCGCATCAAGGCCGGTGTTGTTGCGTCCGCCCGCCGTATAGACCTCCCACTTATTGGGGTTTCCCGGCACCGCCTTCGCATCAATGGCGCACACGATGGCTTGGCTGCCAAACGCTGCTGCGGCCTGCGTGATAAGCGACGGATCCTTCACCGCCGCAGAATTCACGGAAACCTTATCGGCGCCGGCAGCAATCATGGCGCGAATGTCCGCCACGCTGCGAAAACCGCCGCCCACGCAATATGGCAAACGCAGCTGCGCGCTGGCATGCGACGCAAGCTCAATAGTGGTAGCACGGTTATCGCTGGTTGCCGTGATGTCCAGGAAGATCACTTCGTCGGCTTTTTGCTGGTCGTAGCGTTGCGCCAGCTCAATGGGGTCACCCGCATCGCGCAAGTTCACGAAGTTCACGCCTTTGACAACGCGCCCGTCCTTCACGTCCATGCAGGGAATTACGCGCTTAGCAAGCACAGGAGCCTCCCATTCCGCAGGGATCTTTCGCCGCCTGCGCCACATTATAAGCAAGCGTCACTTCATGGCATTTCGCAACACCTTGCGCCAGGTCAAGCGAGCCTTCATAGATGGCGCGCCCCGTGATGATACCCTCAATGGAACCCGCAACAGGTGCCAGGTTTTCAATGTCCGCAAGCGAAGCAACACCACCGCTTGCGATAACGGGGTTGCCAAACGCCGCCGCCATATCGGCATACATCTGCGGATCGATACCCGTCTGCATACCGTCGCGCGTAATATCGGTGTAAATCAAATGCCTATACCCCAGCTTCGCCATGCGTGTAGCCAAGTCGTTAGCCGCAACGCCCGAGCCTTCAATCCAGCCCGCCACAGCCACTTCGCCA
>CAKUDT010000120.1 GCA_934645125.1 uncultured Eggerthellaceae bacterium | reverse complement strand
GTGCGGAACTACTGCGCCCAGGGTCGCGTGCCCGGGGCCTTCCTCACGGGGAAGACCTGGAACATACCCGCGGACGCGGAAAAGCCCGCGCGCTCGAACGCGAAGGGGCAAGCGCCCTATCCCCTGCTCACGCGCCTTCGGGAAGAGAAGGCGTCCGGGACCAAGGGCGGCATATACCACAAGGTCCAGGTCGAGCTCGCCTACAACTCCAACCGCATCGAGGGAAGCAGGCTGTCGCTTGACCAGACCAGGCTCATCTTCGAGACGGCAACCATCGGAGTTGGCGATGAGCCCGTCCGGATAGACGACATCCTGGAGACCCAGAACCACTTCCGCGCCGTCGACTACGTCATCGACCATGCGCAACGGCCCCTGTCCGAGGGAATGGTAAAGGAGCTGCACCGCATCTTGAAGACGGGCACGACCGACTCGGCCAAGGACTGGTTCGCCGTCGGCGACTACAAGCGCCTACCCAACGAGGTGGCGGGACGCAAGACAACGCCGCCCGAGGACATCGACCGGGAGGTAAGCGCCCTTTTGAAGGAGTACGATCCCCGCAAAAAGCACTCCTTTTCCGACGTCCTGGACTTCCACGTGGCCTTCGAGCGCATTCACCCCTTCCAGGACGGCAACGGCCGCGTGGGCAGGCTCGTCATGTTCAAGGAATGCCTCGCCAGCCGCGTGGTGCCATTCGTTATCGCCGACGACATGAAGGCCTTCTACTACCGGGGGCTCTCGGAATGGGATTACGAGCGGGGGTTCCTCACGGACACCTGCCTGGCTGCGCAGGATCGGTTCAAGGCGATGCTCGACTACTTCCGGATCCCGTACGACCCTGAGTGATACGTCGCGACGAAGACGCTTTCCTACCCACGCTGCTCTAAGATTTTCATTGAGTGAAAATGCAACATGTGACATAATCACTAAATGAAAACCAAAAGGAGGCAGACATGGAAGTGCGCAGGGACAAATACCTTGACAGCCTGGTAGACAGGATGCACAACGGGATGATCAAAGTGATCACGGGGATCAGACGCTGCGGCAAGACGTACTTGCTGTTCGAACTTTTCGGCGGCTACCTCAGAGGCGAGCTCGGCATCGACGACGACCACATCATCGAGGTCGCGCTGGACGAGGAGGCGAACAGGGGCCTGCGGGACCCAGGCGCGCTTGACGCCTACCTGCGCGCAAAGATCGCCGATAAGACCTCGCAGTACTACGTCATGCTCGACGAGGTGCAGTACGCGATCTCCGATGGAGAGCTGCGTAGAGACGAGCCGCCCCGCCTCTATGGCGTGCTCAACGGGCTGCTGCGCATGCGAAACGTCGACGTCTACGTGACGGGCAGCAACTCCAAGCTGCTGTCCACCGATGTCATGACGCAGTTCCGCGGAAGGGGCGACGAGGTCCGCGTGCGCCCGCTCTCCTTCTCCGAGTTCATGCAGGGATTTGGGGGGGATAGGTACCAGGGATGGGCCGAGTACGTCGTCTTCGGCGGTATGCCGCTTCTTTTGGGCATGCGCACCGACGAGCAGAAGTCCCGCTATCTGGAACGGCTGTTCTCCGAGACCTACCTGAAGGACGTGGTGGCCAGAAACAAGGTGGCAAAGACCCAGGAGCTCGAGGATCTGGTGGACGTTTTAGCCTCATCCATCGGCTCGCTCACCAACCCTCCCAAGATCGAGGCGACCTTCAAAAGCGTTCTGAGCTCGAAGATCACCGCGAGCACCATCTCGGCCTACATCGGCTATCTTGAGGAGTCCTTCCTCATCGAAGAGGCCCGCCGGTACGACGTCAAGGGGCGCAAGTACATCGGCAGCCCCAAGAAATACTACTTCGAGGACGTCGGTCTGCGCAACGCCCGGCTTGGCTTCAGACAGGTCGAACAGACCCACATCATGGAGAACATCGTGTACAACGAGCTGCGCTCAAGGGGCTTTTCGGTCGACGTCGGCTCCGTCGAGAAGGCCGCGCGCATCGACGGCAGGGTCGTGCGCAAGCAGCTCGAGGTGGACTTCGTGGCGAACCTGGGCTCACGGCGCTACTACATACAGTCGGCGCTGCACCTGCCGGACGAGGAGAAGGAGCGCCAAGAGAAGGCACCGCTTCGCGAGGTGCCCGATAGCTTCAGTAAGATCGTGCTTGTGCGTGATGTGGTGAAGCCGACCTATGACGACAAGGGAATCCTAACCATGTCCGTTCTCGATTTCCTGCTCGACGAGAAGAGCCTGCCAAGATAGCGCACTCCGCCTAGCGGGTGGTTTATTTTCCGATGCGCTACGCGCGCTGGGTAGGTTCACGAGCCTCCAACAACAAAAAGGAGCCAAGCTCGCTCAGAGCCCGGCTCCTTGACTTCATCTTTCGCCCACTGATTATTTCTGCGGCACGCCTTGAATGCGATTGATGCCCACCGCATGATCAACGGCGCGCGCCACCAAAGAGGCCGCAACCAGCTTCGCAATGTCAACCGCAACAAACGGAATCACGCAAGCCGCCAACGCCGCCTGAACAGAAGCGCCCGCAACACCCATGAACTGAACGGTTCCGCAGAAATACGTGCACAGCAGATATGCAACGCATGCGCACAGGCACGCAACGAACGTGCGGTCCTTCCCCATTTTCTTGAAAGCCGCCAAAATGGCCAAGCCCGCAAGTGCGCCAATAAAGTAGCCCCACAAGAAGCCACCCGTCACGCCGGCAAGAATGGAAATGCCACCACGCATACTCGAAAAAACGGGAACGCCGAATGCACCCAAAACCAGATACCCACCAACGGAAGCCAAGCATTCCTTCGCAGGAAGAACGCAAATCGCAAATGCGATAGCGAAGCATTGCAGCGTGAACGGCACCGGACCAATGGGGATGGAGATCCACGCAGAAACCACCATGATGGCAATGGTTAACGCGATGCGCACAATGCTTTGAGCGCGCGATGTGTTTTTGACTTTCTCAGACAAGATGGGCCTCCCCCGCAATTACCGGTACGATTTCGCCTTGGTGCGTTTCAACAAGAAGACGCCCCAAAGCATCTATGCCGCAAACGACACCTTCCGTTTGCACGCTGCCCATAATATTCGCCACGGCAACGGGCTTGTGGAAAAGATAAGAGCAGCTGTTATATTTATCCGCGAACGGCGCGAAACCCTCCGCCTGCCACTGCGGCATAAAACCAACCAAAATATCAACGATGGTTTGAGCAATCAGCTGCGCACCCGGCTCTTTCAGCGCGCCCGTTTCATCGAGGCCCGCAAGCTCGGAGAAACGTGCGCCCGCAACATCGCTCAGGTATCCGGGAAGATAGCGCCCATCCGTTTGAACAGCAGCTTGGCGCAAAACATTGATGCCCATCCCCACACACACGCCGCCTTCGCAGTATTCGCACGAAATGCCGCACACCTTGCGAAACGTCCCATCGGGCTGCGCTAAAACCACGTCGTTCGGCCACTTGATAAGCAGGTCATCACCGCAACGCACCAGGTCAAGCTGGACAATGCCCTGGCGAATGGCCAAAGCTGCCAGAAGCGCAAGCGTGGGAATCTTCTCCAAATCCGCTTGCGGACGAAGTGCCACCGAGAAATACAGGCCGCCCAAAGGGCTTGACCACGAGCGTCCCTGGCGACCGTATCCCGCCGTCTGTTTCAGCGATGCAGCACAAAATCCCTGTTCGCAGCCTTGTTTCAGAGCGGCTTTTACCACATCGTTCGTCGAGCTTATCTCACGATAGAATTCCATGCTGCGCCTTCTGCCTTTCGCTCGCTCGCCCGCTTCAAAAGCCCGAGCACTTACAGCTTGAACGAACGACCGATGCGCTGCTCTTCGGGCACGATATCCACCGCAGAGCCATCGGCCAGAATATGACCGGGCAAAATCTCCAGAAGAGGCTTCACCACAAAATCGCGCTCGGCAATGCGCGGATGCGGCAGCGTCAAGACATCCGTGTCGCACACATACATCTGATAATCAAGAATGTCCAGGTCACACGTACGAGGGCCATTCGCAATCGTGCGCACGCGTCCCAGCTTGTTCTCAATAACGTGCAGATAATCCAGCAGCTCCTTGGGCGGAATGCCCGTACGCAGCAGCACCACGGCGTTCACGAAAACATCCTGGTCCTCGTAGTACGCCGGCTCGCTCTCGTAGAAGCTGGAGACATCGATAATCTGGGTGTCAGGAAGCGCGCACAAATCGCCAATTGCCATATTGAGCTGGGCGATCTTCGCTTCACGCTCTTCGCCGGGCTCGGCAACAAGCGCCACATTGCAACCCAGCGCAATCAGCGCATACGGACGCAAATCCTTCAGCGCCTCCACATGAACGCCCACGTTATGAACACGGAAGACATGCGCGCCCTGCTCACAGGCCAAAAGCGCTTCGGCAGCGCTGGCAATATCGCGCTGAGACGCTTCTTCGATCTGATATTTCGCGCCAATGTAGCTCTTGCGCGAAACAGCCGCCATAACGGGGTACCCCAGGTGGACGAACTCCTGGAAATTGCGCACCAGGTCAAGCGTTTGCTGGGCAGTCTTGCCAAAGCCGGGGCCCGGATCAATGCAAATACGATCATGATCAACGCCCGCCTCTTCAAGCATGCACGCTTGATCGCGCAGGTAATCGCGCACTTCAGCAACAACGTCGTCGTACACTGCGCATTGCTGCATAGTCGCTGGTTCATCACCCTTCATGTGCATGACAACCAAGCCAGCATCGCAGTTTGCAGCAACTTGAATCATGGCAGGGTCGCGAAAACCCGAAATGTCGTTGATAATGCTTGCGCCCGCTTCAACGCACGCCTGCGCAACCGATGCATGACGCGTATCAATGCTCACGCAAATTCCCTGTTCAGACAACGTGCGCACCACATCGATAACGCGCGCGAGCTCTTCTTCTTCGGTCACGGGGGCAGAACCCGGACGCGTGGACTCGCCGCCCACATCAACCATGCGGGCGCCCTGCTCAATCATTTCGCGCGCATGGTCAAGCGCCACTTGCGTTTCGTTATACAAGCCGCCGTCCGAGAAAGAATCGGGCGTAAGGTTCAAGATGCCCATAATAATGGGCATCTTGGTATCAAAGGAATAGGAACCGCATTTCCA
>CAKUDT010000119.1 GCA_934645125.1 uncultured Eggerthellaceae bacterium | reverse complement strand
GGCTGCTGAGTCTGGCAAGCCGCTGAACATCCAGGAAAAGATGGTCGAAGGCCGCATCAACAAGTACTTGTCCGAGATTACGCTGGTTGGCAAGTCCTACATCAAGGATCCTGACCTGACCATCGCTCAGCTCACCGAGAAGACCGCTAAGGAACTCGGCGGCTCCATCAAGATTACGGGATATCGTCGCCTTTGCGTGGGTGGCGAATAATCCACGAGCTTGATTTGCTCGCTGTAGGCTGCGCTCATGGCGCGAAGGCCTATTCGCTTCGCCTTCGCGGCAACTAAAGCCCGTGGGGGGCCGCTTCGGAATGCGAGTCAGCTGACCTCTGGCTTCACCGATGCACTCCGAACAGGCGACCGCTTCGCCTTCGCGGCAACATATCATCTACGAAAAGCGCCTTCGGGTGCTTTTCTTTTTGCCCGCGCAAGAGGGAGGCTGCAGATAAAGAAAAAGCCGAAATGTTGACAAAAGGTGGGGTAATTTGTCATCAAATACCGCCAGGGGGAGTTTGTCAACTATAATGGGCGTATGGGACAACTGGCAAAAGATTTTCTTTCCTATTTGCGCATCGAACGAGGCAGTGCCGATAAAACAATCGAGGCGTACGGCCGCGACTTGCGCAAATTCGAGGATTATTTGAATGGGCGCGGTATTTCGCTTGAGCATGCGCAGCGAAGCGACATCGTCGAGTTTCAAAACGACATAAGCGAACAAGGTTTTGCCGCAACAAGCATCAAACGTACGCTTTCCACCATCAAAGGCTTCTTCAAATTTCTGGTACGCGAGGGCTATCGCGAAGATAATCCGGCCGATGTCCTTTATCCGCCGAAAACTCCGCAGCTTCTCCCTGATGTTTTGAGCATCGATCAAGTAACGGAGCTTCTTGACCAGCCATTTCCTGCCACCTCTGCCGGTCTTCGTGATAAGGCGATCTTGGAACTGCTTTACGGTTGCGGCTTACGTGTGAGCGAGCTCACCGGTCTGAATTTGCACGATATCCAATTCGATCAGGGCTTTTTACGCGTATGTGGAAAAGGCGACAAAGATCGCATCTCTCCCATTTCGGGCGCTGCTGCTCGCGCGCTTGACGATTACCTGCGGAATGCGCGTGGACCGCTTTCTTTGGCGGGGGAGCGGCCTACGCCTGCGGTGTTCTTGAACGCGCGCGGAACGCGGCTTTCCCGTCAAAGCGTCCATAAAATCGTGGCAAACGCGGGGCGTGCCGTTGGCGCGAAGGGGCTGCATCCCCATACGTTGCGGCATTCGTATGCAACGCATATGCTTGAAGGGGGAGCGGACTTGCGCACCATCCAAGAAATCTTGGGCCATTCTGATATCTCCACCACGCAAATCTACACGCATGTTAGCCGCACCCATATTCGCGAAGAGTATCTGAACGCTCATCCGCGCGCTCACGTGAAGCCCTAACGGAATCATCAAAAAGCGCGCTGCCATCTCGCACCGAAAATGCGGATAGCATCTCTATCAAAAAATGGTGCTCCACCCATCGCCTCGTTGAAAACGGGGCGATTTTTGTGCCCATGTGTGAGAAATCGAACATAAATGGGTGGGTTTGGGTTGTTTTGTGGGGAAAAGTGTTTATACTGGGGTCATACGGAAAGCAAAGGGCGTACTGTCTGCGAAAGGAGGTAACACGGTGATCGACCTTATGGGCCAATACAGCTACAAGGTTGATGCTAAGGGCCGTGTTGCGCTTCCGCCGAAGTTTGCCAAAGAGCTTTCTAAGGAATTGATTGTGACGTTGAATCCTGACAAAACCTGTCTGCTGCTTTTCGAACCCGAGGGCTTCAATGAGTGGGTGAAGCGCTTCTTCGAAAGCGATGGTGGTTTCCAGCAATCCAATCCGCGCCACGAGAAAATCAGAAGTGTGTTGAAAGGCCGTGCAAAAGAAATTGAAACGGACTCCGCCGGCCGCATCAACCTTCCTTCCGATCAACGCGAGGCAGCAGGCATTGGCTCTACGGCCGTGTTCATTGGCAACACCGGCTACGTTGAAATCTGGGATCCTCAGGCACGCGAAGCATTCGAATCCGATATCGATTTGGCAGCTCTACTTTACGGCACTGCCGAATAGCACCTTGACTGAAGAATTTAGGCACATACCCGTCCTGCTCCCCGAGTGCCTCGATGCACTCGCGCTCAAATCACACACCGTATTCGTGGATTCCACGCTCGGTGGGGCAGGGCATTCCCTGGAAGTGGCCAAGCGTCTTGGTCCGGAAGGAATGCTCATCGGCATCGATCAAGATGACGTGGCGCTTGCCGCTGCGCAAACTCGGCTTGAATCGCTGCCCGATGAGACGCGTCCGCAGCTTGCCTTGTTGAAAGGTAATTTCGGGAACATGGACGAGCTTTTGATGAGCATCCCCGTTCCCGGTATCGACGCGGTTCTTTTCGACCTTGGTGTTTCTTCCGTGCAGATTGACACGCCAGACCGGGGCTTTTCCTTCAAGGAGGATTGCCCGTTGGATATGCGTATGGATGGTTCGGGCAAACTCACTACTTTAACCGCAGCAGAGATCGTCAACACTTATACCGCAGCAGATCTCACCCGAATCATTCGCTGCTATTCCGACGAACGGTGGGCAAGCCGCATTGCGCAGTTCATTGTGACCGCGCGTCAACGTCAGCCTATCGAAACAAGTGGGCAGCTCGTGGAAATCATCAAGAGCGCTATTCCCGCTTCGGCGCGTCGCGCTGGCGGGCATCCCGCAAAGCGTACGTTTCAAGCGCTGCGCATCGAGGTAAACGATGAGCTGGGCGTTTTGAAGCGGGGGCTCGAGGCAGCCGTGCGTTGGCTGAGTCCCGGGGGTCGCATTGCGGTCATAACGTATCACTCCCTGGAGGACCGTATCGTGAAGGACCTCTTTGCCGAGTATGCGAATCGTTGCACGTGTCCGCCCGATTTGCCGGTGTGTGCTTGTGGTCACGCGCCTCTGCTCAAGCAGATAAGCCGCAAGCCTATTCTTCCTTCCAAGGACGAAATTGAAAGAAATCCGCGCTCTCGCAGCGCGAAATTGAGAGTCGCAGAAAAGTTATAGAGCCGAGGCATTTCGTTGCCTCGTGAAAGTGAGAAATTCGTGGCAACCGCTGCTCGTGCATATCAAGATTCAAGGTTCGAAAGGGCATACCAGCCTTCTCGTCCTGGCGTGCGCGTGCATACTACGCATCAGCGACAGGAAGGCGCATCGACAAATGCCCTGATAACTTTTGCTGCCTTTGCGATGGTCATTGCGGTTGTCGTTGCAATTTTCGCCGCAGTGCACGTTATTCTTGACTCCGCATCCGTTACGCTTTCCATGGAATCCCAGAAAGTCGCTTCGGAACTGGTTGACGCGCGTCACGAGGGCAGCTTGCTTGAAGTTGAAGTGAGCGCGCTTTCCAATCCTACGCGCATTCAGGAAGCAGCAAACGATTTGGGCATGATTTCTCCCGAGACGGCTACCGTTATCAAACTCGGTGAAGATGTTGTGGTTACGAACGCGCAAGGGGATCTTTCGTTGGCGGGAAGCCTTAGGGTTGTAGCACGCAACTCGTAAGGAGGGTTTTCCTTCATGTCCCGCAATAATGACAACAACTCAAGACGCGCTTATTCGGAAAACGCCCCGCGTGCGGCGTTCGGTGGTGCAGATAGCATCTTCGAACGACGTTTCCGCATTGCTTTCGCTTTAGTTATTGTTATCGTGGTCGCATTCGGCTTTCAGCTTTTGCGCTTGCAGGTGTTTCAAGCGGCGGATAATGCTGCGATGGGGCAGGCTGCGCGCGCGTCAACCACTAAGCTTTTGGCGCACCGCGGCACTATCTACGACCGAAACGGCAATGTTCTAGCCACAAGCGTTGAAGTGAAGTCGGTTTATTGCGACCCCACGCTCATCTCGGACTTGCAGGAAGAAGCGCAAGACGTTGCTTCCGTTCTGGGCAACAGCGTGGAGTATTATTCCGATATCATGACTACGGCGAATTCCCGTTATGTATGCGTGGCGCGCAAGATTTCGGTTGAAACGGCTGAAAAACTTATCGACATGAATCTTGACGGCTTCTATTATGAAGATGAGCTCGATCGCGTTTATCCGTACGGCCAGGTGGGCGGTCAGGTTATCGGCTGCTTGGATTCCGATGGCGCGGGCTTTACCGGCCTTGAAGCGTATTACGATGACATCCTGAAAGGCACGGATGGCATCAAGCGCGCGCAGGCAGGTGTGGGTGGCGCCGCTATTCCGGGCACCGTGTATGAGCAAGTCGAGCCGATAGACGGCGAAGACATCATGATTTCAATCGACATCGAGATGCAGGCGCTTCTGGAAGAGCAAATTACGGCTTCTGCGGAAAAGCTCGATGCTGATAGTTCGTCTGCGGTCCTTATGGACGCGGGAACAGGTGAGATTTACGCAGCAGCATCGCTTCCCTTGTTCAACCCTTCGGATCGAACCACGGTAGAAGCAGGTGCGACCGATCTGAAGTGCGTCACGCATGCCCTCGAGCCAGGTTCGGTGTTCAAGACCGTATCGGCCCTTTCGATTTTGGAAAATGATGTCATGACCCCCGAAGATGAGTTAGAGTGTCCCGTTGAGCTTGAAGCGGATAACTACATCATTACCGATGCGCATGATCGCGATGCGTGCACGTATTCGTTGCGCGATATCCTGGCGTATTCGTCGAACGTGGGCATTGCGATTTCCATCGAGAAACTGGGATTCACTCCGTTCTATGAAGAAATCGACAAGTATTTGCTCACGCAGACAACGGGCGTGGATTATCCCAATGAAAGCGCTGGTTATCTGCTTGATCGGAACTCGTGGTCGCTCATTCAGGGCTATAACGTGTCGTTCGGTCAAGGCGTTATGAACACGCCGCTGCAAATGGCGCGTTTCTATGGCATCCTTGAAAACGATGGCGTGGCGGTTACCCCGCATTTCCTTATCGCACTGCCGCAAACCGGCGAATATGTAACGTATGATACGCAGGAAGTGACAACAGATACGCAGGCGCTTGATGAAACGGTAGACATGCTGACCTCGGTTGTTGAATACGGTACTGCAAAAGATGCCGCAATTGACGGCTATACGATTGCGGGCA
>CAKUDT010000118.1 GCA_934645125.1 uncultured Eggerthellaceae bacterium | reverse complement strand
CGTTTGCCTGGTGCGCTGAAAGAAGCGCGGCCAACTTGCAACGACGAATGTAAACGATGTCGATCAGCGCGGAAAGCACGAAAATAGCCGCAAAGCAGATAACGGTGAACACGATGGCGCTGCCGGAAACAATGAAGCGGTACTTCGTCATGGTGGTACCCATGAGCGCCGCCGTGGTAAACGAAAGCCCCTGTGAGAGCGCAATTCCCAGCGCCAAACCAACCACAAGCGACGCGCATCCCACAATAATGGTCTCAAGCAGCAGAATGCGGCTTACGCGCCCCGCGCTCATGCCTAACATGAGATACGTGCCGAATTCACGGCGGCGGCGCCTGATAAGGAAGCGGTTAGCATACACTACCAGAAATCCCAGAACGCACACAATAACGCCCGAAAGCAAGCCCCTCAGGGTATTCAGCATATCCAGCATCTGAAGGCTATCGCCGGAAAGTGCATCGAAAAGAACTGCCTGGTCGCTGATGGTGTTAAACGCGTAGAACATCGCCACGCCCAAGGCAACGGTCACGAAATAAATGGCGTAATCGCGCGCGCTGCGGTGCACGTTACGCAAAGCAAGTTTAGCGAGCATCGGACAGCTCACCGCCCAAGAACGACACAACCTCCATGATGCGCTGGTAGTAATCGCTGCGCGTTGCATTGCCGCGACGCACCTCGTTGAACAGGCGACCGTCGCGAATAAAAATCGTGCGCGTGGAATACGAAGCGGCGAAGGCATCGTGCGTGACCATCATAATGGTAGCGCCCATGTTCTGGTTCATGTTCGCAAGCGTCTCCAAAAGCACGGTTGAACTGCGCGAATCCAATGCGCCAGTAGGTTCATCGGCCAGCACCAGCTGCGGGTTGGAAATCATCGCGCGCGCCGCTGCCACGCGTTGGCGCTGACCGCCCGACATCTGCGCCGGAAACTTTCCCAGCACGTCTTCCACGCCCAGCGTATGCGCCATGGCACGAACGGCAGGATCGATCTCGCGCGGCGGGCGCCCCTTCAAGCTCAGCGCCAGCGCAATGTTTTCGTGCGCCGTGAGCGTATCAAGCAAGTTTGAATCCTGGAAGATGAAGCCCAGCTGGTCGCGGCGAAATTTCGCCAACGCAGCACCGCGCATGCGCGTGATATCTTGCCCCGCCAGCCAAATGTGCCCGCTTGTTGCGGTATCAATAGTAGCAATGCAATTCAAAAGCGTGGATTTGCCGCTGCCGGAAGGACCCATGATGGCAACGAATTCTCGTCGATCAACAACAAGCGACACATCATCCAAAGCGCAGGTCATAGCGTCTTTGTTGCCGTAAATCTTCCCAACATGTTCCAGTCGCAAAAGCGCCGTGCCACCTTGCGTTGCAGCGTTTGCAATCACTTCTTTCATAGAAAACCTCCTTGTATCCGATGACGTTTTCCATGGTATGCGCGCCGCGTTCGCGCTGCCATCGATTGACCTTACAGGTACCTTACGTTCTTGTAAGGTTTGCGTGGCGCAAGCGGGACGGGCAAAGCTGGCAGGAGAAGGTATCGGCGGGCTGCATCAACCAGTGACGCGCCTTGCACCCTGCGCCGCCCTTGCCCCACACCGCGCCTCACTCAACCGAAAGACGCCGCTCATCAAAGGGAAAACGCAGTTCAACCGTGGCTCCTTCCCCTTCTTCCGAGGAAAGAGAAAGACCCAAGCCCAGCTTCTCGCAGAGCGTTGCCGCCAAATACAGCCCCATGCCTGTCGAAGATCCCGCCTGACGCCCGCGCGTGCCCGTGAAGCCGCGTTCAAACACGCGTGGCACGTCTTCTTCCGGAATACCCCATCCGTCATCGGCAATGGCAAGCGTCACGCAGCGCGCCCCTGCCGTATCCTGCGTATCCCGCGCCGTGAACGTCAGATGCGACGCACCATATTTCGCAGCATTCACCACCGCTTGCGACACGATAAACGCCGCTTGCTTCTCGTCGGTGAAAACCTGCAGGTCATCGGGCATATCCAAGGAAACGGACACTCCCCGCTCAATCAAAAAACGCGCATTCGAGCGGCACACCGCACGAACGATATCCGCCAAAGAGACGGACCGAATGCGATAATCGGTTTGCGCCGACAGGCAGCGAGCATACCAAAGAACCTGGTCAACTTGATAAAGCGAACGGTCGATCTCATTTTTCAGCTGAGAGGCCTCTGGCTCGGCAACACGGTTTGCCACTAACAGTGCTGCAGACAACGGTGCCTTTATCTCATGCACCCACTGCTCCGTGTATTCGCGTTGCTCATCCTGGGCGCTTTTCGCGCAAGCAACTTCGGTCGCACAGGCGCGACCCATAGTCTGCAACGCGCGATAGACAACAAGCTGCTCGGATTGCTTCGGCTCGCCCATGAGCGATGCCATCTGATACGGATGCTCAAGATGTTCGCTCAACCGATAAAGCTCGCGGTAAAAACCCCTGCTTCGCACATATTCCAGCGCAAGACCAGCCGCCAACCCGCACAACAGCACGCATGCTGCCAGGATAACGGCGTGCGCGGCGCAATCCAAAACAGACATCATCAGGCACACGAATACTACCGCAAGAACAACCGCCGTAATCAGCGCGATTCGCGCGCGCAAAAACGCCCGCACCGTCATAAGGAATACCCCTGTCCGCGATGCGTTTTCAGAAAATCCTCCGGAGCGCCTAAGCGCTGCAACGCACGACGGAGTCGATTCACGTTCACCGTAAGCGTGTTGTCATCGATAAACTCGTCGGATTGCCACAGCTCGAACATGAGCTCTTGCCGGCTCACAATGGCGCCCCGCGCTCGAACAAGCGCGCTCAGGATGCGCAACTCATTGCGAGAAAGCGACGCCACTTGCCCGTTGTAACGCACCTCAGATCGCGCAGCATCCACCGCAACGCCCGCATACTCCAAAGCAGGTGCCTGGCTTCCCGCCGCGCGCTGCAGCAAACGTTCCACATGCGCCAACAAAACGGCGGGGCTATACGGTTTCGTTAGGTAATCATCGGCGCCCAAACGCAAGGCGGTTACTTCATCGAACTCGCTATCGCTTGACGTCAAAACAAGAAGCGGCACAGCGCTTTTCTCGCGCAGCTTCCGGCAAATATCCAAGCCATCAGTCTCGGGAAGACGCAAATCCGCAATCACCGCATCGGGTGCGAAGTCAAGCGCTTGCTCCACCGCATGCGAGAACTGCGTGCACGCTTCAACGATGTAACCCTGGAAGCCTAAAACGCGCGCAAGCTCGCTGCGCAAAGCGGCGTCGTCTTCTATAAGGTAGATTTTCATGGCAGTACGCCCTGCTTTCTTTTCTTACCTTTCGCATTTTCGCGAACAGCGCAAAAGGTCCTTTTGCACCATTTTCATTATGGCAAAGCGAAGGAGCGCGTTCAATGCAGCATGGAAAACGTGACAGCATTGTAAGATGCAGGGCGCTACAACAACGGACGACATTATGCCATTCGGCAGTACCGACCGCCCAGCAGAACACGCGCTACGTCAAGCCCCGCCAGACGCGCCCTGTAATAGCAAGACAACCCATTAATTCTGGATTCTTCATGCTCCCATTTTTATCATGTATATTATTATTTCATTACATTAATTATAATTTATCAGGCTATTTACCCATTTACCCAAAACAAACCGAAGGCTTTTTTCCTAAAAGAATTATTCTGAATCCAAAGAAAACCAGCTGCAAAAGAGCTATCCTAAGCGCAAAACTAAAGCGCTCGAAAGTACGAATCCGCAACAGAACAAACAAGGAGGCAAACCATGAAACACATCCCCTTTACCAGTATTTCCGGCATCCGCATTGGTCAAGTCGAAGACGCGCAAGCAGGAACTGGCGTAACCGTTCTTGTTGCACCGGGCGGCATGGCGGCAAGCATTGACGTACGCGGCGGCGGACCCGCTTCACGCGACACGCGCGTTCTTGATCCGCTCGCCGCAGCGGAAAGCATCCACGCCGTGGTACTTGGCGGCGGAAGCGCTTACGGGCTGGATGCCGCCGGCGGCGTTATGCGCTGCCTGGAAGAAAAAGGTATCGGCTTGACCGTTATGCCGAACGTCATTGTTCCCCTGGTCTGCCAATCGGATATCTTCGATTTGGGCGTGGGCAGCTCCACCGTGCGCCCCGATGCCGCCATGGGATACGCCGCTTGCTCCGCCGCCTTCGAAGGAGAATCCGGCAACTACCAAGATGGCAACTTCGGTGCCGGCTGCGGCGCAACTGTCGGTAAGGTAGCGGGCCCATCCTTCGCTATGAAAACTGGTATCGGCAGTGCCGCCATTGAGGTGGGTGATTTGCAAGTGGGCGCCATCGTGGTGCTTAACGCTTGCGGCGACATCTACGATTCTCGCACGGGTGCAAAGATTGCCGGCGCGCGCACGCCGCACGACTGCAGCCAGCTTATGTACGCTGCGCTGGAAGCTCCGAAGGAAGCGCGTAAACTTGCTGCGCCCAGCGACGCAGACCACAGCAACAACAGCGCGCAAGAAGGCGATGCAACGAACCCCGGCATGGCAACGAACACCACCATCGGCGCCATTGTTACGAACGCAAAACTTACGAAATCCCAGCTTTGCAAGCTGGCTGGCATGGCGCATGATGGCTATGCGCGTGCTATTCGCCCCGTGCACACCAGCATGGATGGCGACTCCATCTACGGCATTTCCGTTGGCTCCGTGGAAGCACCGCTTGACATCATCGGCTCGCTCGCTGCCGACGTTATGGAGCAGGCAATTCGCACCGCATGCTACAGCGCCAGCGCAGCATTCGATCTGCCTTCCGCCAAGAAGAGCGAATAGCCTATTTGCCGTTCAGCTCCCACAAACGATGTAAGCCCAAAAGCGCCAGATACGGCTCAACCGCAAAATCATGAGCCGAGCGCGGCACCACAAGCGGCGCGAAGCGTCCTGTTGCCACGAGCTGCGTTTTCTCGCCCAACTCACTCCAAAGGGCATCCACAAAGCCATCGGCGCGAAAAACCTCGCCCAGCACAACGCCCGTCACAATGGCGTCGGGCGTGCTACGCCCAAGCACCTGATCGGGAACATGCAACGTGGGTGGCACCAGCTGCGCGGCCGATGACGCCAGCGCATTCAGGGAAACCGCCAAGCCCGGCGCAATAACGCCGCCAGCAAACGCGCCCTTGTGGTCGATCACGGAAAACGCCGTAGCAGAGTGGTTGAAATCCACC
>CAKUDT010000117.1 GCA_934645125.1 uncultured Eggerthellaceae bacterium | reverse complement strand
CCGAAAACTTTGCAATGGCAGAGCCATCTTCCTGCGGATCCAGGAACGCATCGTGCTTTTCGGATGTAGTGCCCGAAAGCGGCTGGAACCAATGCGTGTAGTGAGTAGCGCCGCGCTCCATGGCCCATTCTTTCATAGCCTGTGCCACGGCATTCGCAACGTCAATATTCAACGGCTCACCATCGTGGATGGTTTTGCGCAGCGCCTCGTACACATCGGGCGAAAGCGTCTTCTCCATGGCGCGCTGGTCGTAAACCATGGTGCCGTAAATTTCAGCAATTTTATTCATGGGGAAACTCCCTTTTCTTGCGCCGATGCGTCACAACAGGATGGCAGGATGCATCAAGCACGCTCGGTGTCGCGCGGCAAATTGCGCGAACGCAGGTAACGTTCCTATTTTACATGATGCAGACCATACCGCACACGCGTTTTATGAGCAAAAGCACGGGCGGCGAAGAGCAGCGAGGCGCCAGCGCCCCACATGCACCACTTCTCCCACGCCGCACGCACCCCGAGAAAGAAAAAGCCCCGCTCGGGTGAGCAGGGCTTTTCTTGGTGCAAATAAATTCCAGCAGCAAATTAACGCTTGGAGAACTGAGGACGCTTACGAGCTTTCTTCAGACCGTACTTCTTGCGCTCAACCACACGAGCATCGCGCGTAAGGAAGCCAGCCTTCTTCAGCTCGGCGCGGTATTCGCCAGCCTCAAGAAGCGCACGGGAGATGCCATGACGCAAAGCACCTGCCTGGCCGGAAATGCCACCGCCGTTGATGCGGGCAATGACATCGAAGTGATCAACGGTGTCGGTAACCTTGAACGGGGTCAGAGCCATGTTCAGAAGAGCTTCACGACCGAAGTACTCCTTGCCATCGCGACCGTTAACGGTAACCTTACCAGTGCCCGGAACTAGGCGAACACGAGCGACAGCGTTCTTACGACGACCGGTGCCGTAATACAATGCTTCACCTGCCATGATTAACCCTCCAACTCAATCTTACGGGGCTTCTGGGCTGCATGCGGATGCTCAGAACCAGTGTAAACCTTCAACTTCTTGCCCATTGCACGGCCGAGCGTGTTCTTGGGGAGCATGCCCTTAACAGCGTGCTCAATAACGCGCTCGGGATGCTTCTGCATGGCCTCGGCGAACGTCTCGCACTTCAGACCACCGGGATAACCGCTGTGGCGGTAGTATTCCTTGGAAGAAGCCTTGGTGCCCGTAACCCTGATCTTGTCGGCGTTGAGAATGATGACGAAGTCACCCGTGTCAACATGCGGGGTGTACTGCGGCTTGTGCTTACCCTTGAGAAGCTGTGCAGCCTTGGTAGCAACGCGGCCAAGGACCTGATCCTCGGCATCGATAACCAGCCATTCGCGCTCAACTTCAAGCGGCTTTGCCTGATACGTTTTCACTTTAAATCCTCCACTAACTGTGATTCGCCTGTTGAAGCTACAGACGAAAGGTGTTTGTCTTCAAAAGTGCAAGTCTTACGGACGATGGTTTCCTACGCCATCTTACGCTGCCTCCGGCCTGGACTCCCTTGGCAAAACGCTCCGAGTTACCCTGCAATACGGGGCTTTTGAAAGCGAACTTTTGTATTTTATAAAGGTCAGTGCGGAAAGTCAACGACAAAACAGCAGAAACACACTTCTCATCAGGAGAAAAATCAATCGCCGACCATATCTTTCCTTTTTCTTATTTTCTTGCTCTTTCTTATTGATATTTAATATCAAATAGCTATACTTATCATTAATCAGAAAGGAGGGCGAAATGGCAACACGCAACACCGTACAGAAAAGCATTGTTTTGCAAGCGCTCAATGAACTGGCAAACCATCCCACGGCAGATGCGGTCTACGATCGTGTACACGCATCTCACCCGAGCATCAGCAAGGCAACCGTTTATCGCATTTTGAACAAAATGTCCGACGAAGATCAGGTTTTGCGCGTGCGCATCAACAACGGCGCAGACCATTTCGACCATCAGGTTTTCCCGCATTACCATGTGCGCTGCATTGAGTGCGGGCGCGTGGACGACGTGATTATCCCCCTTCTTTCCGAAGTCGAAGAACAAGCGGCAGAAGCGTCCTTGTATCTGATCACCGGGTGCTCGCTGCAGTTCGATGGCATTTGCCCTGCTTGCCAGGCGGCGGGTTTCGGCAAAGAAACCGCAGGTCAAGAGGCAGAAGGAGAAGGCGCCGGCGCGGCAGCTGCTGGCGAAGGGTCCACGAACGCAGGAGATTCCGAAGCCGCAGCAGCCGGCGAAGGCACCGAAGCCGCAACGGCTGGCGAAGACTCCCCCGCCGCAGTAGCCGCGCCCTCCACAGCGGCAGCCCCAGAAGCCATCGCATCCACCGGAAAGGAAGGTCGCTCATGAGCGCAGAAACCATCGCGCAGGCAAGCGCCGCAATTGACAAATCGGCCTTCTACGCCATGGGCTACGGGCTGTACCTGCTTACCGCAAGCGATGGCACGCGCGACAACGGCTGCATTGTGGACGCCACCATGCAATCCGCCGCAAGCCCTGCGCACATCACGCTGAGCTGCATGAAGCAGAACTTTACGCCCGAGCTCATCCAGGAAACGGGCACGTTCAACCTGTCCATCCTGCCTGATGACACACCGCTTGAGTATTTCCGGCACTTCGGCATGCAATCGGGCCGTAACGTGGACAAATTCGCAAGCGAACCAGCGAGCGAAGCAAACAGCCTGATCAGCGCCATGAAACGCAGCGAGAACGGCCTGCTGTACGACGCGAATTCCTGCGGCTTTATTTCCTGCAAAGTTGTTGCCACGCAAGATTTGGGCAGCCACCTTCAGTTCACGGCGCTGGTCACGCAGGCTCAGACGCTCTCCGACAAGCCGCCCATCACGTACGCGGGTTACCGAGCGCGCATGAAGCAGCAAGCAACAGCTTCGGCGGCAACACAAACGCAAGCGGCGCAAACGTCGCAAGCGAAAAGCTACAACGCCCCCAGCAATACGGGCGAGGCAATAGAGAATGAGAATCCAAAAGCAGAAGAGACAAAAGGAGAAACGATCATGACGAAATGGGTTTGCAAAGTTTGCGGTTACATCTACGAAGGCGAAGAGCTTCCCGCTGATTTCAAGTGCCCCACCTGCGGCGCTGGTGCTGAAATGTTCGAGAAGGTCGAAGGCGAAATGAAGCTTGCCGCCGAGCACAAGTTCGGCATTTACGCTGAAACCGTCAAGGACAACCCCAACGTGTCCGACGAGGACAAGGACTACATTCTGAAGCAACTGAAGGCGAACTTCGCGGGCGAGTGCTCTGAAGTGGGCATGTACCTGTGCATGGCCCGCATCGCTCATCGCGAGGGCTACCCCGAAATCGGCCTGTACTGGGAAAAGGCTGCCTACGAAGAGGCCGAGCATGCCGCTAAGTTCGCTGAGCTTTTGGGCAGCGAGTGCGAGGCGAACATGACCGCCTCCACCAAGAAGAACCTGGCTTGGCGCGTTGAGTGCGAGTTCGGCGCAACCGCTGGCAAGACCGAGCTGGCCACCTGCGCCAAGAAGAACGGCCTGGATGCCATCCACGACACCGTCCATGAAATGGCACGCGACGAAGCTCGTCACGGCAAGGCGCTTAAGGGTATGCTGGAGCGCTACTTCTAATAGGGCTTCCTAGAGCGGCGGAAAAGCTCTTTCACGCTCCTCGTCGTGTAGCGTTAGTACACTCGGTCGCGTGACGCGCTTTTCCGCTCGCTCGATAAAGCCCTATTCGGCTTGGCGGAAGCGCATGCTCGGTCGCACGACAAGGCCAAAGCAGCATTTTCAACCCCGCAGGATTCTTTTGAATTCTTCGGAATTTCGAATCCTTCGGGGAACTCTAAAGAATTCCCCGAACAAACAAGTGGAGAACCTGCATTCTTAACCCTCGTACATCTCACATTGAGAGACGTGCGAGGGTTTTCGTTTTGGCGCATTCGATATATCTTGTCCCAAGTCCTTGCTTCAGCGCATGTCTCATCTTCCGTGGCGGATGCGATAGCAGACAAGAAAGGCGTGCAGTTCCGTTTTGATGTAGACCGCTTCAGGACGCTTTGCTTCGCATCTTGCCTCAACTCGCTCTACTTCGCACTCTTCGCATCGTCGAAAGCAAAAACCAAATCGAGAAACTCCTGTTTCGAGTGAACGCCCACTTTGGTATAGATATTGTGCATGTGCCCCTTTATGGTATTTTGAGATAAGGTAAGCTGTTCGCTTATTACCGCACGGCTGCGTCCCATAGCCATAAGGCGCGCAACCTCAACCTCGCGTTCAGTTAAACCGTAGAACTGGGAGAACGCATCAAATGTCCGCCCCTGCGCATCGTGCGCAATGTCATCTTGCGGGTCAATCACAGCACTGTCTTGCACAGCGTGCACAACAGCACTTTGCGCGCTAGCGCCCTGCAACTCACGCGCTTCGTTTCGGGCAGCGAGCATGTCACATGAACTGCCGGACGTACCGCATATATCATCCCACATGCCGCTTGAACCGTCGGGCGCGCCGCACGCATCGCTCCACGTGTTGCCTTGCGCATTCGCCTGAGACGCGCTTATCTGCAACTCCCGGAACATAAAACACATACCACCTGTACAACGATTCGACAAGATAAATGCCATGCCAAGAATTAGCACAACCATAATAAGCGCACCTGCAACCAGCAGCACGCTTTCCGCTTCAAGCAGAAAGCCAAGGCGCAGAACAAGTAATCGTCCCAGTTCACGTGGAAGAAGGAAGCAAATCCACGCAATACCGAACACCACATAGGGGTGCTGTGAGCTGTGCCGCGCGAAGTCGTAAGCGCAATACCACATACCTGCCACGCCCAACGAATTAGCAATGGTAACAAGCACCGCTCCCGCAGAACCGAACGCATGAGGACTCGCCGCGATAAGAGCCACACCAACCGATGCAAAAGCGCAGATAATGCCGCCGATTAAAAACAAAGTGAAGCGATGCCCCTTCACTAAAACCCACCAAACCAAGCATGCAGACAGCACCATGACGGTAGCGTTATGAAACGCCTGGCAAGTCAAATCAAGAGGAATGGAAAGCCCGCTGGGATACCCGCGCGCAACGCCAATAGAAAAATTCACCAAACATACGCCAAGCAACTTCGACAGCACCGCATTGCGCGGCAAATCATCGTTCAAGGCATCGCGCGTATCGCAGCGTTGATTTAAAGGC
>CAKUDT010000116.1 GCA_934645125.1 uncultured Eggerthellaceae bacterium | reverse complement strand
TGTTCCCCGCGAACGAGCGCTGTCGCGGCGAAATGCGCTTCATGAACTCGGAGGATCAGATGTGCAGCCGCGTACACCACTTCACCGAGCAGGTTATCGGCATGGTTCAAAACCTTTACGATGTGGAGTTCGACGACTTCAAGTATCGCGCGGTTTCGTTTATCCACGAGAATTATCGTCGTCATGTTTCGCTTGAAGAAGCGGCCGACGCGCTAGGATTTTCGCCCTCGTACTTCTCGCGCACGTTCAAAGAGCACATGGGCTGCACGTTTGTGACGTACGTGAATGAAGTGCGCATCCAAGCGGCGAAAAGCGAACTCATTTCCACCGACAAGGATATTGCGGAAATTGCCGATTCGGTGGGCTTTGATTCCGTGAGCTATTTCATTCGCGTGTTCAAGCGCGAAACGTCTATGACGCCGGGAAATTATCGCTCGCGCCGCGGTCGCCTTTTGGGATGCACGTTCGTTGACATAAACGATGTCTCCGATATTTCGGAGATGGCAGGTCTCAACGACGCTGCTGTTTGGTAAATAGTGATAACTTGTCAAGAAAGTACAAAAATTAGCAAGAATGAGCAATTTTTAGGCAAAAAAAACCTCTATCATGCTCAGTGTTGCTTAGGAAGAGTAACGCAAATTAAAAAGAAAGGGGACACGATATGTCTACGCTTGAAGAGCTCAAAGAAATGGTCATCAAGGGCAAGAAGAAGAAGGCTGTGCCGCTGGTTGAGCAGTGCCTGGAAGAGGGTATCGCTCCTCAGCAGATCCTGGACGACGGTCTGATTGCTGCTCTGGACTACGTTGGCGAGAAGTTCTCTGCTGGCGAACTGTTCGTTCCTGAAATGCTGGTTGCTGCTCGTACCATGGCTGCTTGCACCGAGGTTCTGAAGCCGCATCTGTCTGCTGCTGGTTCCGAGCCTGCTGGCTACGGCATGATTGCTACGGTTGCTGGCGACATGCATGACATTGGCAAGAACCTGGTTCGCATGATGCTCGAGGGCAAGGGCTTTGAAATGGCCGACCTGGGCGTTGACGTTTCCAACGAAGCTATCTGCGACTACCTGCGCGAGCATCCTGAGTGCAAGCTCGTTTGCCTGTCTGCTCTGCTGACCGTTACCATGCCTGCTCTGGCTGATGCTGTTAAGGCTATCAAGGACGCTGGCCTGTACGAAGGCCGCACCATCTTCGTTGGTGGCGCTCCTGTTACCCAGGCATTCTGCGACGAAATCGGTGCTGACTACTACACCGTTGACGCAGGTGCTTGCGCTGCTAAGGCTGCCGAGGTTATGCTGGGTTAATTCCAGGTTAAACCTTTCGCGACTTAATTGGCACGAAACGCCCACCGACATACTCGGTGGGCGTTTTTTTGTTGCACAATAAGGGCAATGGAAATCTCGAACGCGAGCGACAACAACGGGCGAGTGAATCTAAAAATCCTAGCGCGGAAGTCGGCTTGCTGTTAGCGAGAGTGGCCAGCGATGCAAGGAGATGCTATGGTTCAAAATCGTTTTCGAGAGGCATTTGAGTCAGGCTCATTCGTAGTAAGCGTCGAAGCTGTTCCCGGTAGGGGAGCGGTGGAGCCAGCCCAGATAAAAACGCTTGAAGAGGCGGTTGAGATTTGGAACACAGGGCTGGTTGACGCTATCTCTATCACCGATTCTCCCAGCGGTACGCCCGCTCTTCTTGCGGACTCTTTTGCAGCCGATCTGCTTTCCCGGGGAATTGCCCCCCTGGTTCACATGACCTGCAAAGACCGCAATCGCAATCAGATTGAATCGCAGCTCTATGGCATGCAACGTGTGGGAATCGAAAACCTGCTGTGCATGACGGGCGATGCCCCCACTGGCGGCTGGATGGGCCAGGCGCGCCCGGTGTTCGACCTTGATCCCGTTACCATGACGCAGCTTGTCTGCGATATGAACGAAGGCATGGCATATCCGCGTGGCAAAAAGCTTGTGCGCACGCAGCCGTCCAATTTCTTCCCGGGTGCCGTGGTTTCTCCCTTCAAATGGACCGAAGGGGAAGTGTTCACGCAGTTCTATAAGCTGAAGAAGAAAGTTGCTGCCGGCGCGCGTTTCATTGTGAGCCAAGTGGGCTACGATGCGCGCAAGATGCAGGAAATGCTCATGCTTGTACGTGATGCCGGTATTGACGTCCCCTTGGTTGCAAACATTTTCGTGCTAAATGCGGGTACGGCGGCGTTCATGCATCGCGGTGGCGTTCCCGGCTGCGATGTGTCCGACGAGCTGCTGGAAGTAGTGCGCACGGAAAAAGAACTGCCTGATGGCGGCGTTCAAGCGAATCTTGATCGTGCGGCGAAGCTTATTGCTGCGGCGCGCGGCATGGGTTATGCAGGTGCTCATATCGGCGGCGCTCACGTGACAGCGGAAACGGTGAAATACCTGCTTGAAAAGGCGCAGGAGTACGCAAGCGACTGGCAGGCGGCGGCGCGCGATGTGATGTTTGCGCCCAAGACAAGCTTCTGGGTGTACAAGCAAGATCCCGAAACGCTTCTGAACTCCAACGAACGCAATTCCCCGGAAGGCGATCTTTTCGGCGACAAGGAGATTCGTGGAAACTATCGCATGTCGCGCGTCTTCCATAAGCTGGTGTTCGTGCCGGGAAGTCCCATTAACGCGGCGTTCAAGTCGGTCGTTGGCGGCAAAGACCGTAAGCGCGGGCAGCTGCGTCCCCATGGCATAGAGCATTTGAGTAAAGTTGCGCTGTATCACTGCATTGATTGCGGCGACTGCGGCTTATACGCGTGCGGCTATACGTGCCCCATGTCGCAGTGTCCCAAGTGCCAGCGTAATGGACCGTGCGGCGGCTCGCGCGATGGCTGGTGCGAGGTATTCCCTGGTGAGCGCTACTGCATTTGGTATAAGGCGTACCATCGCACGAAGCATTATGGGAAGGCCGAGAGCCTGGCGGACTACATTGTGCCGCCGAACCAGTGGGCCAACTGGCAGACCAGCCCGTGGGGCAACATGGTGGAAGGGCGCGACGGTTACGCGCGCCGTGAGTGGATGCCGGGCGTTTCCCCTGATCGTGAGTTTTTGGAAGGCCCCCAGGCGGCTCCCGACGCGCCGAAGCGTTACCCCGCCGACGCAAGCGAGCCCGAGGCGTAACATCAAGGTTCACCTTACAAGCCAGCGTACCGTGCGTACGCTGGCTTTTTGATGGTGCTCTCTTGGCTCTGTGCCTCGCCCTCCCGTCTCAGCGTGCCGCGCGTGCGCTGGCTTTTTCTTCCCTGACATGCCCTTCTTTACATTTGCTTTCCTTTTAGGGGTGGAATGTCAAAATAATGCAACGGAGGCAAAAATATTCTATCTTTCGGTATAGAATAGCTACAAGAAGTTTTGCGCCTGCGACAAGAGTCGCCGGGGTGAAAACTAAGAAGATCGTGCAAACGAGCACACGAAAGGGAGGATTCCTATGATCGGTGAAGATTCTGATCGTCCGGTTTACATCATCGCTGAGAAAATCAATGGCTTCGTGCCCCGTACGGGTAAGGCTGTTGAAGAGGGCGATGCAGAGTACATCAAGGAAATCGCTATTGCTCAGACCGAAGCTGGCGCAGACTACCTGGACTGCAGCCCTGCTACCACCAACGGCTTTGGTGACAACCTGGAGACCATGACCTGGCTGGTTAACCTGATCCAGGAAGTCGTTGACACCCCCATTACGCTGGACAGCCCCAACGTTGACGTGCTGCTGGAAGCCATGAAGCTCTGCAAGGTTCCTGGTATGATCAACTCCGCTTCCTTGTGCGAAGGCAAGGTTGACAAGGTATTCCCCGTTATTGCTGGTACCGACTGGAAGTGCGTTATCATGCTCGACGACGATGAGCGCGGTATTCCTTCCGACGCTGCTGGTCGTATTGACAACTTCCGCAAGGTCATGAAGAAGGCCGAAGAGTACGGCGTAGACGCTGATCAGCTGTTCTTCGATCCGCTGGTAGAGACCCTGGGCACCAACGACCAGTCCTTCATCTGCTTCGCTGAAGTTTGCCGTGCTATCACGGAAGAGGCTCCTGAGGCTCACATTACCTCTGGTCTGTCCAACATCTCCTTCAACATGCCTTCTCGTAAGCACATCAACATCCCGTTCATGATTCTCTCCATGTTCAACGGTATGGACTCCGCTATTGTTGACCCGCTGAACCGCGACATGATGGGCTGCATCTACGGTGCAAGCGCTCTGATGGGCAACGATGAATTCTGCATGGAGTACATCGACGCTTACCGCGAAGATCGTTTCGGCGTTCAGAAGAAGTAGTTTCGGTTTCTCGAAATACTGATAGTTGCGAGGAGGCAGTCTCGAAAGAGGCTGCCTCCTCTGTGTTTGGCGTAAGCCATACCGTCCAACTTGCGCCGTTCCCAAGGGCCAGCTATTCGAGGCTGACCCTTTTTTTGCATTTGGGCGAGGGTTTTACTCCTGCGTTTTAAGGGCAAGGGCGAGCGGTACGTTCTTGATGCGACGGGCGTGGAAGTACGCCACAAGTGCGTAGCAGGCAATACCAAGGACCACTTCCAGGGCAAGGCGCTCAATGGGAAGCGCCATGACGAAATTGCCGTTGTAGCGTATGAATACCACCTTCAGCAAAAGCGTGAGCGCTTCGATGATAAGCGGGATAACGGCAATAAGCGATACGACAACAACCTCGGTGATTGAACGCAGATACAGTTGGTTGATTTCTTTATTGGTGTAACCGAACACTTTCATGTAAGAAATGGCGCGGGCACTGCGCTCTATGATTGTCTTTGTGAGCAGATACATCAATACAATGAAGATGGCAACGGATACTCCCACTAAAAGCTGCATCATGCCTCCCATGGAGTCTTCCATTTGCGCGCCTATTTTATCCATTTGCTCGGGGGTTATGTCGTTGGCAAGATACCGCGCGTCGAAGTCAAGGGGCATATCGGATAGATATCCGCTGAAATAATCGGCGTCGTTTCCCATAAGGGTGTTTACCGTATCGAACGGCGCATATACGTCCATGGTGCCGCTGTTGCCCCCTGTCGAGCCAATGGTGAACGTATAGGTCTTATTCTCATACTTGTCGTAAAGATCAACGGTATCGCCCACAGAAAGGTCGAACTTCATCATGAAGCCCCGACCAGCAGTGACGGTATTGTTGTCAAGCTGCAAATCGGTATAGTAGCGGGAGTTCGGTTGTATACCGTACAAGTTCACGCTTTCCCAGCCAG
>CAKUDT010000115.1 GCA_934645125.1 uncultured Eggerthellaceae bacterium | reverse complement strand
GGGGAACTTGCCGGCGAAATGTTCGGTCAACACGCCGATGAAGCGCTCGATGGAACCGAAGCATACGCGGTGAATCATGATGGGGCGCTTGCGGCTGCCATCGTGGTCCACGTATTCCAGATCGAAGTTGAGCGGCATTTGGAAGTCCAGCTGAATGGTGCCACACTGCCACGTGCGTCCCAGGCTGTCGCGCAGATGGAAGTCGATCTTGGGGCCGTAGAATGCGCCATCGCCTTCGTTTACGATGTATTCCATGCCCAGGCTATTCAAGGCTTCAATCAGGCCATTCGTTGCTTTCTCCCAGTCCTCATCGGAGCCCATGGAGTCTTCGGGGCGGGTGGAAAGCTCAACAAAGTAGCTAAAGCCGAACTTGGAGTACACCTGGTCAATCAGATGCACAACGCCGGCAATTTCGGAAGGAATCTGCTCGGGCGTCATAAAGATATGCGCATCGTCCTGTGTGAAGCAACGTACGCGGAACAGGCCGTGCAGCGCGCCCTTCAGCTCGTGGCGATGCACAATGCCCAGCTCGCCCACGCGCAGCGGCAGCTCCTTGTAGGAATGGGGCTTGTTCTGGTATACCATAACGCCACCAGGGCAGTTCATGGGTTTGATGCAGAACGGCTCTTCGTCAATAACGGTAGAGTACATGTTGTCTTTGTAGTGATCCCAGTGACCCGAGGTCTCCCACAGCTGACGGTTCATGATAAGCGGCGTGGAGACTTCCACGTAACCCGCTTCGCGATGAATCTCGCGCCAGTACTGGATAAGCGTGTTCTTCAGCTCCATGCCCTTGGGCAGGAAGAAGGGGAAGCCCGGCGCCTCGTCGCGGAACATGTACAGATCCATTTCCTTGCCGATCTTGCGATGGTCGCGCTTTTCGGCTTCTTCGAGCATCTTCAGGTATTCGTCCAGCTCGGCCTGGGTGGCAAAAGCGGTGCCGTAAATGCGGGTGAGCATCTTGTTCTCGGCGTTGTTCTTCCAATACGCGCCGGAAATGCTCATGAGCTTGAAGGCTTTCAGCGCCTTGGTGTAGCGCAAATGCGGACCCGTACACATGTCCGTGTACTCGCCCTGGGTGTAAAAGCTGATCTCAGCATCTTCGGGCAAGTCGTCAATATGCTCAACCTTGTATTTCTCGCCGCGCTCTTGCATCAAGGCAATTGCTTCGGGGCGGGCAAGAATGGAGGGCTTGATGGGCAAGTTTTCCTTTACAATCTTGCGCATCTCGTCTTCGATGGCGGGCAGATCTTCAACGGACAGCTTCGTGTCGCCCATATCGATGTCGTAGTAAAATCCCTTTTCCGTGGCGGGGCCATAGCCGAAATCGGCTTCGGGATACAAGCGCTTCACGGCTTGTGCCATGATGTGCGCGGCAGTGTGGCGAATGACTTCGAGTTCCTGATCGGCAGGACATTCGTCGACGGAGCCGTCTTTGTAAACGATCTTCATGGGAATCGTTCCTTTCTGACTAACTGTAACCCGTCAATTCTACCCGTTTTGCCAGGTGTTTTCCATGGGGACTTTGTGCAGGTTCGATACAAGGACGCCTTTTGTCGATGGATTATTGTTCTCCCAAGTCAATGATGTCATCGGAGTAGAAGGCGCGCTTTGCCTTGCGGATGCGCTTGCCGAAGGCGATCATGGCAACAATGTCGAAAATGCCATCGACAATAAGGACCCAACCCAGAAATACCACAACGGTCTCAATGGGGCCGAATACCACCAAAACGCCTAAAACGAGCAGGATAACCGAAAGCACGATAAGCAACATGCCGCCTTTAACGTGGCTGCGGGTGCAGTAGATGCCGTCGACTAGCGAGGTAGCGGCATCAACAACAATGAAGATACCGAAAATGATGGTCAAAAGCCCCATTACCAACGGTGCCTGCGTTATGCACAGCAGGCCGCACATGACCAGGGCAATGCCCATGACCATGGAGTAACCCGAAAGGACGGGGCCGTAGATGAATACGCCTGCCATGGCTGCAATGCCGGCGCAGATAAGAAGCACGCCTGAAATCATGCAGATAACCGCCCCCGATGAAGCGGGCACCGCAACCAAGACAATTCCCATGATGATGGCCAATACGGCCATAATAGTGTTGTCGATAGCGATTGTTCTAAGGATTCCGCCTTTTCTTCCTGAAGTGCTCATTGCTACTCCTTTCTCGAAAATCGGGCCTTGCCGAAAAGCAAGCCCTGTGTTCGTGAGCATTGACTAATACCCACGATGGCCCTGCTTTACACTATGTATTATCGGTCGATTTCGTAAGATAATCAATTACCATCATCAGGCTTTTTGTCCATTTGTTCTCTTGCCGTTATGCTGTGTTTGCGGACACCCAAGGCCTGGGGCGAGCAATTTCGAGTTTGGCCCTGTTTTTTTAACGACATGGACGGCAATGGAGTGCCATCGCGTGTGAGGCGCTGTGAGCGAAAGCGATGGCAGCAGAATCGCGGCGAATTGTTGACAAAAGGTGGGGTAATTTGGCAACATAGCGCGCGGAAGGAGGCGTGGTTATGCCTGTTCAATCAGTATCCGATACCGCACAAGACATTCTTCGCCCTTATCGGGGGACAAAGGATGCGGAGCTTATCACGTTTAAGGGAAAAGGCCACGATTATGGCCTGTTTGTCGCGGAGTCGAAGAATGTGATAGAGCGCGCGTTGGCTGCAGATTGCTCTGTGCAGTCCCTTTTTGTGGAGGCGCATTGGGCAACGCATGAGCGTGCGTTGATGGAGCGCGTTGCTGCGCAGTATCCCGATGTTCCTCAGATAATTGCAACACACGAAGAGTTCCGCCAGGTCACAGGATACGAAACAACACGGGGCGCCTTAGCGTGCTTTGCTCGTCCTGCACCTTTGGATCCTGCGGCGTTGCTTAAAGACGCGCATCGCGTGGCAATTTTGGAAGACATTACGAACTACACGAATATCGGCGCGATCTTTCGCAGTGCCGCTGCATTGAACATTGATGCCGTGCTGCTTACGCCTTCTTGCCATGACCCTTTGTTCCGTCGCGCATCGCGCGTTTCCATGGGGACGGTGTTCCAAGTTCCGTGGGCGCGTGTCGGCCGCAAGAGCGATTGGGCGGAGGACGGCTGTGCGCTTTTGCATGGGCACGGTTTCAAAACGGCGGCATTGGCGCTGGTGGACGACAGTCTTTCATTGGAAGATCCTGCTTTGAAGGAATGCGATCGACTTGCGTTGGTGTTGGGAACCGAGGGCGATGGATTGCGCCAAAGTACTATTGCGACCTGCGATTATACGGTGAAAATACCTATGCACGAAGGTGTTGATTCCCTGAACGTTGCCGCAGCAAGTGCTGTTGCATTTTGGGAGCTGCGTGTGCGATAGCGTTGTGCGTCTGACCAGCAGCGTAGTGCTTGCGCTTCGTTGTTGGCGCCGCTTCGCCGTGGGCGCTTGCTCTTGCATTGCGATTCATGCTTCGCATCGTCGCTTTCTTCTGGCCTGCTATTTGGAATTGCGCGGCATCTCGTGCTCTCTTGTTGTGAAAACGCCCCTGGATTCGGGTAAATCGACGATAATCGGTGGTTGAATGCTCCGAAAAGCGCCCTTTTAGACGGTTCGAATCGGTAAACGAAAATCGTTTTTTACATAACACCAGGTCAGAGAAATGTATCGATTCGATGACAAGGGCCTGATCGTGCAACTAGCGGGTCCAGCGAAGCTTGTACCACCGATTATCGTCGGTTTGCTCGAGTTTGCCCCCGATATTTCAACGAGCACTCGCGTTGCCCGCATTTCAGGATTGCGGTTCGGTAACGCGTCTTGCGTTTTCGTGCCAAACTGTACCCCTTCCGCTAGAATAGCCACCCATGGGAAAAATCATTGACATGGGCAAGCATTTCACCACCGGCAACTTGCTGCGCTACGCCGCTCCAAGTATGGCGATGGTCCTGTTCACGAGCATCTATGGCATTGTGGACGGCTTCTTCATTTCCAATTACGCGGGGAAAACGGCATTCGCGGCCGTCAATTTAATCATGCCGTTCATTATGATTCTGGGCACGCTGGGTTTCATGATGGGTACGGGCGGTGGCGCCATTGTTGCGCAGACGCGTGGCAGCGGCGATGACGCGAAAGCGGACAGCTATTTCAGTACTATTATTTGGTTTTCCCTGGCGGCGGGCTTAACGCTTGCTGTTATCGGCGCGATTTTCATGGAACCGGTTGCTCTTGCTCTGGGTGCAAGCGCCGATATGCTGGGCGACTGCGTGCTGTACGGCCGCATCAGCATGATTTCGCTCGCGTTCTTCATTTTGCAATTTGCGTTCCAGCCCCTTTTCGCCACGGCGGGCAAGCCTCATCTGGGCTTTGTCGTTACGGTGGCAAGTGGCGTGACGAACATCATTCTTGACTGGCTGTTAGTGGGCGTTCTTGGGTGGCAAGTCGTAGGAGCCGCAAGCGCAACCGTGGCCTCTGAGCTTTTAGGCGGCATTGTTCCGCTGATCTACTTCTTGAGTCCGAACAGCAGCTTTCTTCGTTTGGGAAAGCCCCGCGCTGATTGGCGTCTTTTAGGCAAGGTGTGCGTCAATGGTTCGTCTGAAATGATGTCGATTATTGCTTCGAGCGTTGTCGCTATGCTTTATAACTTCCAGCTTATGGCGTATTTGGGCGAAGATGGCGTTTCCGCATACGGTGTAATC
This sequence comes from uncultured Eggerthellaceae bacterium, assembly GCA_934645125.1. Taxonomy (GTDB): domain Bacteria; phylum Actinomycetota; class Coriobacteriia; order Coriobacteriales; family Eggerthellaceae; genus CAKUOV01. The sequence continues at coordinate 608 of CAKUDT010000115.1, read as the reverse complement.
ATGTATGCAGGCATGATTTTCGGTGCGGTGCTGCAAGGTTATTGCATGGGCACGGCGCCGCTTATGAGTTATCAGCATGGTGCGCAAAACGGGAAGGAAAAGCGCAGCTTGTTGCGCCACGCCTTTGCGATAACAGGTGTCATGGGCCTTACGATGTTCGTGCTGGCGCAACTTTTTGCCCCCGGTCTTGCCCAGCTGTTCGTGGGATATGACCACGAACTCTACGACCTGACCGTTCATGCATTCCGCACCTATGCGTTGTGCCTGCTTTTCGTTTATTTCTCGCTGGTTGGTTCATCGACGTTCACTGCACTGGGAAATGGCCTGATTAGCGCCGTGATTTCGTTTGGCCACACGCTTGTGTTCGAATGCGGCGCGGTTTTGATTCTGCCGGTTCTTTTCGGCATCGATGGCATTTGGTATGCCATTTTCGTGGCAGAAGTTGCGTCCACTATTCTGGTTATCTTCTTCCTGTGCCGCCTTGGGCGTCGCTACGACTTGCGACCGTTTTTCAAAGAGAAGAAGTGAGCGCCATGCGTCAGGAAACGTTTCGGTTTGCAATGAACAAGTGCTCGCAATGCGTTGGCAAGGCGCATTGCGCAAGCTGC
>CAKUDT010000114.1 GCA_934645125.1 uncultured Eggerthellaceae bacterium | reverse complement strand
CGGCGAGCTCTGCCAGCGTTACGCCGAACGCCGCACGCGTAGCTTTCTTCTGAGCAGATTGCTCTGCGGTGGCCAATTTAACCATTGCAAATCACCTTGCCTGCTTCTTCTAATTCTTCCAAAGCCTGAGCGGTCTGCTCCGCATTCGGCGCAGAACCATGCCAGCCTGCTTGATTCTCCATAAAGGAAACGCCCTTGCCCTTGATGGTTTCCGCAATAATGACATGCGGTTTTCCGTTGCAGTCAGCCTTTAGCGCCTGTAAAAGCTCCACCAAAGCATCCACGTCGTGACCGTTGACCGTGCGCACATCCCAACCGAACGCGGCGAATTTTGCGCACAGATCTTCGGGACTGCACACGTTTTCGATGTTGCCATCGATCTGCAGATGGTTGTGGTCAACAATCGCCACCAAGTGGTCAAGCTTTTGGTGCGCGGCGAACATGGCTGCCTCCCAAACTTGGCCTTCCTGCGTTTCGCCATCGCCCAAAATGGCGAAAACATGCGCATCGTTTTTCGCCAGACGCAGGCCGCAGCACATGCCGGCGCACACCGACAGGCCCTGACCCAGCGAACCGGTGGAAACTTCCACACCCGGCAGCAAATTCATATCGGGATGGCCCTGCAGGCGGCTTCCCAGCTTACGCAGAGTCTTGAGCTCTTCGCGCGGAAAATAACCTGCGTGTGCCAGCGTGGCATACAAAGCCGGCGCAGCGTGACCCTTCGCCATGACAAAGCGGTCGCGGCTCTCCATCTGGGGATTTTGCGCATCGTAGTTCAACACACCCCCAAAATAAAGCGCCGTCATGATGTCGGTGCACGATAACGAACCACCCGGGTGGCCGCTGCCCGCTTCCGCGATCATCGCCACAATATCCTTGCGGATATCGTTGGCCTTCAACTCCAACTCTACCGTCATTGCGAAACCCTCCACTTATGATATCCGATGACAAACTCATCCAAATCGCCGTCCAGAACCGAATCCACATTACTGGTTTCTACGCCTGAACGAACGTCTTTGACCAACTGATAAGGATAAAGCACATAATTGCGAATTTGACTGCCAAATGAATTCTCCATGCGTTCACCGCGAAGTTCATCCAGCTCATCGGCGCGCTTTTGCTGCTCCAGCTCGTAAAGGCGAGCACGCAGCACTTTCAGAGCCGCTTCCTTATTCTGCAATTGAGATTTTTCGTTTTGACACGTTACTACGATTCCCGTGGGAATATGCGTGAGGCGCACGGCGGAATCCGTGGTGTTCACGCACTGACCGCCCGGACCGCTTGAGCGGTACACGTCCACGCGCACGTCGTTCATGTCCAGGTCAACAGCAACCTCATCGGGCAAAACCGGCAGCACTTCCACACTGGCAAACGTCGTTTGACGACGCGCCTTCGCATCGGTGGGGCTAATACGGACCAAGCGGTGAACGCCCATCTCGCTGCGCAGCATGCCGTAAGCGTTGCGCCCTTCCACCTGAAACGAGGCACGATCCATGCCAATACCTTCGCCGGGAACAACGTCCAAATCACGCACGCGCCAGCCCTTCGACACCGCGTAACGCGTGAGCATGCGGTACAGCATTTCGGTCCAGTCCTGCGCCTCAAGACCGCCCTGACCAGGGTTGACGGACACAATAGCATCGCCGCCATCGAACTCGCCCGAAAACCACGATTGCACTTCCAAGTCATCCAGAAGCTGCTCGAGCGCATCTAACGCATGGTCGAATTCTTCCGCAAACGCCTCGTCTTCTTCCGCTAGCTCGCTTGCTGCTTGCGCATCGGAAAGCAACTGTTCGGCGCGCTTGTATTCCGCAATGGTGTCGCGCACGTCGCTCGCCTGCTTGGAGACCGCCTGAGCACGCGCAGCGTCATTCCAAAAATCAGGATCAGCGGCCTGCGCATCAAGCTGCTCAAGCCGCCCTTCCAATTCATCGATATGAAGGAAGCCATACGCATCGTGCACGCGCGCCTGCGCGGCTTCCCAATCCTTTTTATCGTGTAAAGCCATGATTACTGTATAAGATTCCTATGACATTTCTTGAACTTTTTGCCCGAGCCGCAGGGACACGGATCGTTGGGGCCGCAATTTGCGAAGGGGTCGTCTTTGTCCTTCACGTACGTCTTGACCTTTTGCGGTACCGGGCGCGCAGGCGCACCGGCATCGGCAGCAGCACCAGCAGATGCAGCGGCAGGCGCGGATTGCTGCGGAGCAGCACTTCTACCTGCGGAAACACCCGTATTCGACAACGCTGCCTCCGGCGAAGAGTAGCTCATCTTGCGCTCAAGCGGGTCGGGTGCGGCAGCTTGTTCGGGCTTATTCACCACAATCTGCAAGCGCAAAAGCGTGCGCAGAAACTTCTGGTACATGGTTTGGGTCAGCTCGCCGAATGCACGGTGCGCTTCCTGGCGATACTCGGTCAGCGGGTCGCGCTGGCCAAACGCGCGCAGGCCAATGCCCTGGCGCAGGTAGTCCATTTCCTGCAGATGCTGCATCCAGCACGTATCCATAACGCGCAGCATGAACTGGCCTTCGAACGTCTTCATGGCCTGCTCGGGCAGCGCTGCGAACTTCTGCTCGTATGTTTCCTGCATGAACTCTTCAATGATGTCCTTCAGATCATCGGAGTCTTCGCAGTCAATAGCGTTCAAGTCGAAGTCAGTGCGTCCGGTCATGTCGGCCACCCAGATATTGATGGACTTCACGTTCCATTCGTCGCGCGTTGCGTGCGACGGGCAGTTCTCATCGACAGCCTGCTGAGCAGCATCGGAGATGATCTCGCCAATCTTGTCGGACAAATCCTTACCGTCCAGAATAGCGTTGCGTTCGCCGTAAATGGCGGCACGCTGCTTGTTCAAAACGTCGTCGTACTCCAGAACGTTCTTACGAGCAGCAAAGTGCATGCTTTCCACCTGGCGCTGCGCGTTCTCAATGGACTTCGTGACCATCTTGTTCTGGATGGGCATGTCTTCGGGGATGTTCGTTTTCCGCATCATGGCGGAAATGCGATCCATGTTGTCGCCGCCGAACAGGCGCATCAGGTCGTCTTCCAGCGAGATATAGAACTGCGTGGAACCAGGGTCGCCCTGACGGCCGGAACGACCACGCAGCTGGTTGTCAATACGACGCGACTCGTGGCGCTCGGTGCCAATAACCGCCAAACCACCTGCGGCAACAACCTGGTCGTGCTCACGTGCGCACGTCTGTTTCGCTTCTTTGAGCGCGGCAGCGCGCTGCTCTTCGTTCGCGTATTCGGGGTTAGGCGCGCCTTCTTCGGTAAGCTCGGCCGCATTCGGATCGAACCCATGGGAAATCAGCACATCGTCCATCAGAATGTCAGGGTTGCCGCCCAGCAAGATGTCGGTACCACGGCCTGCCATGTTCGTGGCAATGGTCACAGCGCCCAAACGGCCTGCTTGCGCGACAATCTGCGCTTCGCGTTCGTGATTCTTCGCGTTCAAGACTTCGTGCTTGATGCCACGACGCGAAAGCGCCTTCGACAAACGCTCGGAGCTCTCAATGGACACGGTGCCAATCAAGCACGGCTGACCAGCGGCGTGACGCTCTTGCACTTCATCGGCAATGGCGCTGTACTTCGCAGAAATCGTACGGTAAATCAGGTCGTCTTCGTCCACGCGCGCCACCGGCTTGTTGGGCGGAATGGAGAAAACAGGCAGGTTGTAAATCTGGCGGAATTCGGCGTCTTCAGTCATAGCCGTACCGGTCATGCCCGAAAGCTTCTCGTACAGACGGAAATAGTTTTGCAGCGTGATGGTAGCGAGCGTTTGGTTCTCTTCGCGCACTTGGACGTGCTCTTTTGCTTCGAGCGCCTGATGCAGGCCTTCGGAGAAGCGGCGGCCTTCCATAATGCGGCCGGTGAATTCATCGACGATCTTGACTTCGCCGTCCACCACAACATAGTCCTTGTCGCGATGGAACAGAAACTGAGCGCGCAACGCCTGCTGCAGATGGTTTGCCAAACTGCCGGAATCATCTGCGTAAATGTCTTCGATGCCCAACATGTTCTCAACGCGCGTCAGACCCGTTTCCGTAGTGGTGATGGTGCGCTTTGCCTCGTCCATCTCGAAATCTTCGTCTTGGACCAGCGCCGGCATCACGCGCGCGAACTTCTTGTACGTGTCCGCCGCCTGAGTGCCCACGCCGGAAATGATAAGCGGCGTACGCGCTTCGTCGATCAGGATGGAGTCCACTTCGTCCACCACGGCAAACGCATGGCCGCGTTGCACGCGATTATCGGCGCGCGCCACCATGTTGTCACGCAAATAGTCGAAACCGAATTCGGAGTTCGTGCCGTACGTCACATCGGCCTTGTACGCGGGAATGCGCTGCGCGGGCGTCATGCCAGCCTGGATCAGGCCCACTTCCATACCCATGAAACGGTAGATGCGGCCCATCCACTGGCTGTCGCGGCGGGCCAGGTAGTCGTTGACGGTAACAATGTGGACGTTTTTACCGGGAAGAGCGTTCAGATAACCGGCAAGCGTGGAGACAAGCGTTTTACCTTCGCCGGTTTTCATTTCGGCAATCTGCCCTTCGTGCAGAGCCATGCCACCAATAAGCTGCACATCGAAGTGGCGCATGCCCGTTGCGCGAACGCTTGCCTCGCGCACGGCGGCGAAAGCTTCTGGCAGCAAATCATCAAGCGTCTCGCCCGCGGCTAAGCGCTCGCGAAACTCCACGGTTTTATGGGCAAGTTCCGCATCGGAAAGCGCCTGCATGCTGGGCTCTAACGCATTGATTTTGCTGACGGTTTCCTGGTAGCCTTTCAGCTGCTTCCCTTCACCAAAGCTCAAGAGCTTAGAGAAAAAACCTGACATATAAAGTCCCTTTCTTTCGGACTATCGAGCCGCAGGCAAAATTGCGTGCGGCGGGCGCGAGCAGCTTGCAAGCGCAGCTGGCGGGAACGCGCAAAGACGCAACAAGCACACGCCGGCGCCGGTCGCTCGAACGTATGGACGCGTGTCCAAAGCACACCTTTGGACGCATCCGCACGGTGGCCCCGTAAGGCCTGGCAAGGCGCCGGTGTATGCAAACGCTTTTCGTGGAAGCAAATGCCACAACCCGCACACACTACTCACATAATAAATAACTTGCCTACTATACCACGAGCGCGCTTTCATCTTTTTTAGCAGCAGAAAATCCATAGCTTGAAATGCGACGAAGTAACGTGGAGCGACTGGGCGCGGGCGGGCGCGAATGCGGATGGCCGGGACAGCTCTGCAGCGCTCAGCCCCGTACCGCCCCCCGTCTTTAGGATTTAGCACCAGAATTCTTTAGATTTACCGACATATCTGCTTATAGGAAAACCAGCCTGCG
>CAKUDT010000113.1 GCA_934645125.1 uncultured Eggerthellaceae bacterium | reverse complement strand
ACGCGGTTACGGCGAGGAAGGCCGCGCTTCGCGCGCGGGCTCTTCCGCACGCGATGGCGGCCGTGATGGTGCCGCGCGCAGTGGTGTGCATGCCGCAAATGTCCGCGGTAACGCCGCCTGCGATACCCGCGACGCCCGAGCCGCTGGCGTCCGCAACAGCAACGTCGCTCGCGACGCCCGCGTCGCAGGTGCCCGAAGCGCCGATCCCCGCGGCGTCCGCGACGCCCGCAGCACTCGCGGAAGCGGTGGGCGCAACACCGCTCGCAACGCTGCTCCCCAAAAGAAAAAAGCCAGCATTGGCAAGCGCATCGCTTTGGCGCTTCTCATCCTTCTTCTGCTTGTGGGCGGCGGCATTGCCATCTACGTCAACGTTATTTCGGGCAACCTGCACAAAGGCGTCACGCAGGACGTCCGCAACGCTTTGGTGAAAACCGAATACTCGAAAGAGCCGTTCTACATGCTGCTTTTGGGCACCGATGAGTCTCAGGAGCGTGCGACGGACGAAACATATGGCGGCTCGTTCCGTTCCGATTCCATGATGCTCGCGCGTATCGACTGCCCCAACAAGAAAGTGACGCTTATCTCGCTGGAGCGCGACACGCTGCTTGATATGGGTGATGCTGGATGGCAAAAGCTCAACGCGGCTTCCGCTATCGGCGGCCCCGCGTACGCCATTGAAATGGTGTCGAAGATGGCGCACGACACGCCCATCTCGCATTATGCGCTCATCGACTTCGACGGCTTCTGCGATGTGGTGAACGCGCTGGGCGGCATTGACGTGGATGTTCCCATTGAAATCGACGACGATGACGCAGGTGGATACCTGGCTGCCGGTCCTCAGACGCTCAACGGCGACCAGGCGCTCATTCTATGCCGTTCTCGTCATGCTTACGAGGAATACGGCTCGGGCAATTCATATCGTTCTGCAAACCAGCGCATGGTCCTTTCGGCCATTGCGCAGAAAATTCTGGCTTCCGATATTGGAACCATTGCGTCAACGGTGGGCACGATTTCCAAGTATTTGTCCACTGACCTGGGGATAAACGACATCATTGGTATTGCGCAGGCGCTGCGCGGCCTTGATATGAGCAGCGACATGTACACGGCTATGCAACCCACTACGTCGCTTTACGAGGACGGCATGTGGTACAACACGTGCGACGAGCCCGAATGGAAAGAGATGCTTGACCGCGTGAACCAGGGTCTGCCGCCCACGGAGACCGATGTGGTGGATGCCACGGGAACCGTGCTGGCAACAACGGGTTCGGGTCAATCACTGGGCGGTTCGTCTGCGAACGAGTTCCTGAACAAGAAGAGCGGCACGGTTGTGATACGTAACGGCGGCGCGCCCGCGGGTTCGGGCGGCAAAGTGGGCGAAGTCATTGCAGCCATGGGATACACAACCGACATTGCCAACGCGAACAGCAGCGATTTCGACGAGACGGTCATTGTGTACCAAGCGGCAGACAAGCGCTCCGAAGCGATGGAGATTGCACAGGCGATGGGGATTGGCCGCGTGGTGAAAAACGATGCCGGCGAGTACCTGATGAATGGCGATTTCTTGGTGGTGTTGGGTTCCGATTACGGGGCGTAGCTTGGCGCGGGCCGACTGACGAAGCTCCGGGCGCGCATATCTTGTGCTGCTATGGTGGCAGTACGGCGCTGCAATGTTGAGGAATTACGAAAGGCGCACGATGAACATTACGGTAGTTTGCGTGGGCAAGCTCAAAGAAAAATACTGGGTGGATGCCTGCAACGAATACCTGAAGCGTTTGAAACCGTATGCCCAGGTCACTGTCAAGGAAATCCCCGATGTTGACCCCGCGAAAGCAGGCGGTATTGCAGGTTCACTTGAGCGCGAGGGCGCAGCGATTGTTGCCGCTCTGCCCGAGCGCGCGCATGTGCTTCTTTTGGCCATCAAGGGAAAGCAACGCACAAGCGAGGACTTTTCTGCGCGTCTTGACGACCTGGCACTGCAAGGAAGAAGCGACTTGGCGTTTGTGATTGGCGGCAGCGATGGCGTGAACGACGCCGTACGTTCGCGCGCCAACGAAACGTTGTCGTTTGGCGCCATCACGCTGCCGCATAATCTGGCGCGCGTTGTTTTGCTGGAGCAGATTTACCGCGCTTTCAAGATTTCGCGCGGCGAACCCTACCATAAGTAGCGCACCGGGCGGGCCGCCGAGGAGTGGTGGTGCGGTACGGTGGTGAAACTCGCGCGATTCCTCTTTGTTGCGACCCTCTTGTTGTGAAAACGGGGGCAAATTCGAGCAAATCGACGATAATCGGTGGTTGAAATCCGAGCTTGTTTGGCATTGCGTTGCATGTAGAAATGCCATACGCCTGCGACCTGGGAAAATGAAATGCCTCGATTCGAGTTATCTTTTAAGGTGCACTCAAGATGCTTTTTTGGGCCTCCAGACCACCGAGTATCGTCGATTTGCCTGAATTCAAGGTCAGTTTTTCAACGCGACGCCCCGAAAAGCGGCGATTAGACTGCGATTAGATTGAGAAACGGGGGCCGACCGACCCCCTAAACATTCTTGCGACGCCGATATCCGTGAGCGCTCTTGAGAAAGGGGGGTCGATTGGCCCTCTTCAAGCACCAAGAACTACTCGGCGTAGATCTCTTTCTCTACAACCAGGTCATTTTTGATGTGACCCACAAGCTTTTGCAGCGCGTCGATGCAACGCGGGCGAATGTCGGCGCCAATCAGCACGTACATCAGTGAGTCGCCCACTTCGCAGCGGCCTTCGTTGAGCCAAGTGCGCACGTAATAGACGCCCGGCCAGGTAAGCGCTTCTTTCTCGGCCGCCGCCAAGCCTTCTGCGTCGTAGGAAAAATCAACCGCAACGACTTCGGGCAAGCCCTCTTCGCCCTGACGCACCTGCGCTTTCGGCGTGATGCGCACCACGCCGTTGTGAGTCAGGAACATGCCGCATTGAGCTGCGGCTTCAGATGCTTTTGCCTCAACAAGCCACTGGTCAACCGATGGTTCTTGCTTTGCCATGGTATGCCTCCTTGAATGGGAATATATCTCGGGAAAGTTTAGCACTTTTTCGAATGCTCACTGCGGTTTTTCGTCTAAACGGGCGTGCGTGACGCCTGTTCATAGGGCGATTTGTGCCATAATGAAAGACAATAATAAGATGCGACGTACCGCGAGTGCGCGGTGGTGTATTGCGGCGCGTGCAAAGTGAAGAGAGTGCGCAAGAACGCGCAGGCGCAACGCACTGCGCAAGAACGCATGCGAGCGCTCTTGCGCGGGTCCCATGACGGGCGGGCGCGCTATTTGGCGCGGGCGGAAAACACACGACGGACTGGTGCGCTTGCAAGGCAAACGGGATGCGCATAAGCAGGCGGGGAAGGAAGCGGCTCATGAAGGTTATGGATGCCTACACTGCCTTCGTGGTGAATCACCGGAAAGGCATTGTTGTGGTCACGGCCCTGTTGTGCCTGGTCTGTGCTGTGAGCGCGCTTATGGTGTCGGTGAATTATGACATGTCGTCGTATCTGCCGAAAAGTTGCGATTCCGCGCAAAGCCTGCGGGTGATGGAAGATGAGTTCACTGAAGCGGTGCCTAACGCGCGCGTCATGGTTAATGATGTCTCGCTTGCCCAGGCGCTTGACTATAAGAAGCAAATGCAGAACGTGCCGGGCGTGGAGTCGGTCATGTGGCTTGATGACGTGGCTGATGTGCGCATTCCGCTGGAAACACAGGACAAAGCTCTGGTAGAAAATTACTACAAAAACGGAAACGCCCTGTTCAGCGTAACCATTGATACCGATAAAGATACGCAGGCCGTAAATGGAATTTACGAGATTTTAGGCGATTCGGGTCATATTGCAGGCGAAGCGGTGAAGACTGCCGAGACAAAATCAATGGCGGTTTCCGAAGTGGTAAACGCGTTCTTCATTTTGGTGCCGCTCATTTTGCTCTTGCTGGTGGTGTCTACCACATCGTGGCTTGAGCCTATCTATTTTCTGCTGGCCATTGGCGTTTCCATTCTGCTGAACATGGGAACGAACCTGGTTCTGGGCGAAGTCTCGAACATTGCGTTCACCGTTTCGCCCATCTTGCAGCTTGCGGTTTCGCTGGACTACGCTATTTTCCTGCTGCACGCGTTTCGTCGTTTCCGCGAAACGGAACCCAACGTTGCGGTTGCCATGCGCGCCGCCATGAAACAGAGCTTTTCATCGGTTGCGGCAAGTGCTGCTACTACGGCGTTTGGCTTTGCGGTGCTGTCTATCATGCAGTTCCGCATTGGTGCTGAGCTTGGATTAACCCTGGTCAAGGGCATTGTCTTGAGCTTTTTGTGCGTGATGGTGTTTTTGCCCGCCTTCACGTGCCTTACGTACAAGCTCATCGATCGCACGCATCATCGGCCGCTTATGCCATCGTTCAAAAACATGGGGAAGTTCGTGGCTCCGCTGCGCATTCCCGTGGTGGTGCTGGTGGCGGTACTTATTGTTCCATGCTTCTTGGGGCAAGGCTCGACCACGTTCACGTACGGCATGGGCTCCACGGCGGAAAGCCAGACGCGCGCCGCGGCCGATCAGGCGGCCATTGAGGAAGCGTTCGGCAATTCTACGGCCACGGTGGTGCTGGTTCCGCGCGGGCAGGTGGGTACGGAACTTGCGCTGGCGCAGCAGCTTGAAGGGCTTGACCATGTGACAAGCGTTGTTTCGTATGCAACGTCGGTGGGGGCGGCTGTACCCGAGTTCATGGTGCCCAGCTCCGCGCTGAGTCAGTTCTACTCCGAGAATTATGCGCGCCTGATTGTGTACTCCGATACGCTTACGGAAGGCGACGTTGCATTCGGGCTGTATGAAAACATACGTGCGACCTGCGGAAACTTTTATGACACCAGCTACATTGTGGGTGAGATTCCCAGCTTGTATGACATGCGCGCTGTGAGTACCGATGATAACTCCAAAACAAATCCGCTTGCCATTATTGCCATTTTGTTGGTGCTGGTGGTCACGTTCCGATCCGCCACGCTGCCCATTTTACTAGTGGCTACCATCGAGAGCGCCATCATCATCAACCTGAGCGTGCCGTATTTCGCAGGCGACAGCTTGAACTACCTGGGCTATTTGGTAATCAACACGGTGCAGTTGGGTGCGACGGTTGACTACGCCATTCTGCTTACAGACACATATCGTCAGTTCCGCACGACCATGCCGGCGAAACAGGCGTTGCATCGTGCAACGGGTCAGAGCTTTGCAAGCATCCTTATCTCTGCAAGCATTCTGGCGCTGGCGGGCGGCGTGCTGTGGCTCACGAATACGAACGAGCTCATTGCGCGTCTGGGTTTGCTGTTGCTGCGCGGCACCAT
>CAKUDT010000112.1 GCA_934645125.1 uncultured Eggerthellaceae bacterium | reverse complement strand
ACTACGATGTGACAAACGGCACGCGCGTATGCGCTTTCGTCACCTTGTGCGATCAGGACATTTCCATTGACGGCGGCATCGGCGTAGGCCGCGTGACCTGCCCCGGCCTTGACCAGCCCGTTGGCAATGCCGCTATCAACTCGGGCCCGCGCGCCATGATTCGCGCCGCCCTTGAAGACGCCGCCCTTGAGGCGGGCTACCTGGGCGGGTTCAACGTGGTGGTTGAAGTGCCGGAAGGCGTAGAAATTGGCCGCAAAACGTTCAACCCCTCGTTGGGCATTGTGGGCGGCATCTCAATTCTGGGTACCTCGGGCATTGTGGAGCCGCGCAGCTTGAAAGCGCTGCAGGACGCGCTGAAAGTCGAAATCCACGTGCGCGCCGCAAACGGCGGCAAGCGCTTGATTGTTGTTCCGGGCAACTACGGGCAGGCGTTCCTGGAAACCATGGGGCTTCCCGCGGATATCCCCGTTGTGAGCTGCGCAAACTTCATTGGTTTCACGCTTGATCAGGCAGCTGAAGAAGGTTTTGAGCAGCTGTTGCTGGTGGGCCACATTGGCAAGCTCGTCAAAGTGGCGGGCGGCGTTATGGACACCCACTCCCGCATGGCGGACTGTCGTCGCGAGATTTTCGCCGCGCATGCCGCAGCAGCGGGCGCAAGTCAACAGACCGTCTTGGACATCTTCGACTGCATGACAACCGATGCTTGCCTTGACGTGGTAGAATCTGCCGGCGTGAAAAATCAAGTGCTCGACCGCTTGGCGCGCGCCATCCAGTATCAGCTGGAGCATCGCGCGGGCGACAAGATGGATATGGGCGCCGTTATCTTCTCGAATAAAACAGGCCTTTTGACCTGCACCGATAACGCAAAACGATTAATGGACGATTGGAAACGAAAAGAGGAACAATGATTCATTTCGTAGGAGCTGGCAGCGGCGCTGCCGATTTAATCACCGTACGCGGCGCAGACATGCTGCGCAAGGCCGACGTTATTATTTACGCAGGTAGCTTGGTCAACCCCGCCCTGCTTGAGTACGCGCAACCCGAATGCGCCATTTACAACAGCGCCACCATGACGCTTGAAGAAGTCATTGAAGTCATGCGCGCTGCGGAAAAAGAAGGCAAGACCACCGTTCGCCTGCACACGGGCGATCCCTGCTTGTTCGGCGCCATCCGCGAGCAGATGGACATCCTGGACGAAGACGGCATTGAATACGATTACACGCCGGGCGTTTCAAGCTTCTGCGGCGCGGCTTCGGCCCTGAAGGCGGAATACACGCTGCCTTCCGTTTCGCAGAGCGTGATCATCACGCGCATGGAAGGCCGCACCCCCGTTCCCGAGGGCGAAGCAATGCGCAAGATGGCAAGCCACGGCTGCTCCATGGTCATCTTCCTTTCCACGGGTCTTTTGGACAAGCTGGAAGACGAGCTGATTGCCGGCGGCGCTTACACGAAAGACACGCCCGCCGCGCTGGTATATAAAGCAACGTGGCCCGACGAGAAAGTATTCCACTGCACCGTGGGCACGCTGGCGCAAACAGCAAAGGAAAACAACATTACGAAGACGGCGCTGGTGTGCGTTGGCGGCTTCCTGAACAGCACCTATGAGCGCTCGAAGTTGTACGACCCCACCTTCACCACCGAATTCCGTCAGGCAAGCAAGTCCAGCCACGCGGAATAGCGAGCGAGCAAGCAAGCGCAAGGCAAACCGCGCGGCGCGAATCCGAATAAGGCCGCACCGCAAGGACCGCGCTGAAGCGAGCACAGCACTGCACAAACACAGCGAACGCACCATACACGGCATAAAACACACGAAACGAAACGCAACACGAAGCACCGAGCGCACAACGCGCGGACAAAAGTAAAGGAAAAGGAGCTCCCTCTTATGGATATCGCCTTCATCGCCTTCACCGAAAAAGGGCTGACCTTAGCGAAGCACTTAGCGCAAGGGTTGGAGCAACGCGGCCAAAATACCAGCGTCACTTACGGTTTTGGCCCGAAAAAAGTGAGCCACACGAAATGGGCTCGCGAGAAGTTTGAAGTGGCTGACGCGCTGGTATTCATTGGCGCCACCGGCATTGCCGTGCGCACGATAGCCCCTTTGATTCAAAGCAAGAAAGACGATCCCGCTGTTATTGTGCTCGACGAAATGGGCCAAAACTGCATTCCGCTGCTTTCGGGACACCTGGGCGGCGCGAACAATTTGGCGCGCATGCTGAGCGATTTCTGTGGCGCGAACCTGGTTATTACCACCGCATCGGATGTGAACGACGTGTTTGCCGTGGACAGCTGGGCGGCTTCTCAAAACGTGCTGGTACCCGAGACCGCCGGCATCAAACTTATCACGGCCGCCCTGCTCAGAGGAGAAACGGTCGAGTGCGCTACCGCCTTCCCCATTGATGGAGAGGCACCCCAAGGCGTGGAAATCATTCCGATTCACACCGCATTCAAAGACGATGGGCGTCCGCGCTTCCATGTTGGTTGCCGCGTTGACACCGTGGCCGATCTGGACGTTATCGTACCCGTTGCAGTGCTGGGCGTAGGTTGCCGTAAGGGCACAACGGCCGAGCGCATTGAAGAAAGTGCGGCGTTGTTCCTGGAAGAAGCAGGCATTCACCCTGCGTCGCTATGCTGTGTGGCAAGCATCGACTTGAAAGCAGAAGAGCCTGGCTTGATTGAGTTCGCGAAGAACCGCGACCTTCCGTTTGTGACGTTTGAAGCCGCCGTGCTCAACAATCAAGAAGGCGATTTCTCGGCATCGGATTTTGTATCGGGTATCACCGGCACGTCTTGCGTATGCGAGCGCGCTGCTGTGGCTGCCGCCGAGCAGCTTTTGACCCACAAGACGGTCATCAACGGCATCACGTTTGCCATTGCCCTGAAAAACCCGCATTTGAACTGGGATGCTGCAAGTCTTCCCACGTCTAACACGCAGGCAGCACTGCAAGGAAAGCGCCGCTTATCAAAGCAGTCAGGCGAAATGCGTATCGAAGAAGCGGAGAGCGCACGCCTGAAGGCCATACGAGAGCTCGTGTCGCAGATGTCCGAACAGACCTGCGCAATGGGCGCTTTGGGCGCCATGGCAGACACCATGGCCGCCACGTTCGATGAAGAAAAAGCTTTGAGCACCACAACGTTCGAAGAGGCTTCCGATGCTGATGTCTACGAGTCGCTTTTCAAGCCGGGATCGCAGAAAGGCCAGCTCACCATTGTGGGCTTGGGACCAGGCGATGAAGCGTTCATGTCGCAAGAAGCCGTTGCCACGCTGCGCAACGCGCAAGTACTGTGCGGATACCACGTTTACGTTGACTTGGCAAAGAAAGTGGCGCCGGACACCCCCGTATTCACCACGCCCATGACCAAGGAAATCGATCGCTGCCGTGCCGCGCTGGAAATGGCAGCCGATGGCAAGCACGTTGCCATGGTGTGCAGCGGCGATGCGGGCGTTTACGGCATGGCAGGTCTGTGCTACGAGCTGGCACACGAATTCGCGCCCGTAAAGATTCACGTGGTGCCGGGCATTACCGCAGCTCTAAGCGGCGCATCGCGCCTGGGCGCGCCTTTGACCCACGACTTCTGCGTTATTTCCCTGTCCGACTTGCTTACCCCCTGGGAGCTTATCGAGCAGCGTTTGGCGGCGGCAGCCGGCGCCGATTTCTGCATTGCGCTGTACAACCCGGCAAGCCATCGTCGCACCGATTATTTGCAGAAAGCCTGCGATATCTTGCTGACCAACGGCAAGAATGCCGACATTATTTGCGGTGTAGTGCGTAACATTGGCCGCCCTGGCGAAGAAACCTGGGCAGGAACGCTCCGGGAATTGCGCGACTTTCCTGCCGACATGTTCTGCACGGCGTTTGTGGGCAACAAAGCTACAACAATCATCGACGGAAAGATGGTTACCCCGCGCGGTTACCAGAAAAAGAAGCAGTGGAATAAAAACGAGCAGTAACGCCTGGTAGAGCGCACGAAGCACCTGAGCGCTTGCGAACCGAAAGTCACGCAAGACGTGCGAAGCGCGCAAGGTGCAGGCGAATAAAGCGTTGCGCGGCGCGAATATGGCAAAAAGAATAGCGGAGCAAGCGCAAGCGAGCAGCTTAAGGCATCAAGGCATGGCAAGAAAGGCACTAAGCGGAAACACCGTGGCAAAGGCATCGAACATACTGATTTTCGGGGGCACGTCCGAGGGACGCGAGCTCACGCAGCTCTTGGCAAATGCAGGCGCATCCGTGTGCGTGAGCGTTGCAACCGAGCGCGGCCTGAAAGACTTCTTTGTGGACAGTCCCTTGGTTTCGTTTCACCAGGGAGCACTCACCCAAGAAGAAAAAGTCCAGTTCATGGGCGATTTTGATGCTATCGTTGACGCCACGCACCCGTATGCGCAAAGCATCAGCGGGCATGTGCGCGAAGCCGCAACACTAGCGGGAAAACCGTACGTGCGCGTGTTGCGCCCCCTGGGCGACGTACAGGGGTGCCTAGTAGCGCCCACACTTGCGGAAGCCGTTGCCCTGATCCCCGCGGAAGGTGCCGTGCTTTCCACAACAGGCGCTAAAGAGCTTGCCGTTTACCAGGCGCTTCCCCATTTCCAGGAACGCTTAGTGGCACGCGTGTTGGATGATGATGCATCGCTTGAAAAGGCGCGCTGCATGGGATTGCCCGATGAGCATATCCTAGCGGGTCGCGGGCCGTTCTCGCAGCAGGAAAACGAAGACGTAATTGAGCGTTTCGATATAAAAACCCTGGTCACAAAAGAATCGGGGACCGCGGGCGGCTATCCCGAAAAGCTTGCGGCGGCACGTGCGCATGGCGTGACCGTTGTGGTTGTTGCGCGTCCCGCCGAAGAAGACGGCATGTCGGTCGAAGAAGCATTTGCGGTGCTGTGCGGCGAGTCCGCAGGTGCGGGCGCAGTCGAGCCCATGATCGCGCATGCAATGCCTAACGCGGCGTGCGCAGGGGACACGGCGCACAACCCCGCATCAAGCAGTCCGCGCACCTGCGCAAACACCGAAATCTGAGCCTTATCAGCCCAAGGAGCTAACGCATGAAGAAAGTCTATTTGGTGGGAATCGGCATGGGAAACCCCGACACGCTCACCTTGGGAGCGCAGCGCGCCGTAGAAGAAAGCCAGCTGGTTATTGGCGCGCGCCGCTTGGTTGATGCGTTTCCCCAGTTCGAAGGCGAGCGCTTGATCATGATCAAATCAAGCGATATCGCGCAGGCAATCCATGAAAGCACGGCAAGCACCATCAGCGTGCTGCTCTCGGGCGACCAAGGCTTCTACAGCGGCGCGGCGGGTTTGTACGATTTGCTTGCCGATTGCAACGTTGAGGCTCTGCAGGGTATCTCTTCGCATGTTTACTTCTGCGCGAATCTGAAAAAGCCCTGGCAGAATGCTCATTTAGT
>CAKUDT010000111.1 GCA_934645125.1 uncultured Eggerthellaceae bacterium | reverse complement strand
CGTTACCTCAGCTGGATAGAGGGACTGACTACGAATCAGTACGTCGGGGGTTCGAATCCCTCACGGCGCACCACTTTTTAAAACTCACCGCGCAAGCGGTTTTTTTATACCCAAATTCAGCTTCGCAAATCTGCGTGACCCAAACTTCACCCAAGTTTCTCTTTGATTCCAAGCTGTTATCTTCTTTTCGGTTGTGCTTATTGAAAAGAAGGCTAAACTATATACATACGCTTGATGAAAGGAGTTTCCCCGACGCGAGAGTGCACGATTATTCGTGACGGCCGATGAGAACTGCTGCATCGGGCTTTTCTTTTTTCTGGAAACAGAAAGCATGAGTGAAAGGAGCGCATTATGAGCATTAAAGTTACGGGCAGGAAAATGACGGTAACGGACGCTTTGCGCGAATATGCCGAAGAAAAAATCGGCGCATCCATGAAGGTTATGGACATTAAGCCTCTCGATGCCGAGGTTGTTCTGTATACCGAGAAAAACCCCTCGAACCCGCGTCGCGCCGTGTGCGAAGTGACGTTGCGCGCCAAGCAGCATGTTATTCGCGTTGAGGAGTCCGAAGAGGATATGTACGCCGCTATTGACGTCGCCGCGGCGAAGGTTGTGCGCCAGCTGCGCAAGTTTAAGACGCGCGTTGTTGATCGTCGTTTGGTTGCCGAGCCAAAGGCTGCCGAAGCCGCTCGTAAGAACGCTACACAGGCTCCCGAACTTGATATTGATGGCCTGATGAGCGAGCTTTCCGCCGATGAGGAAATCGTTCGTACAAAGATTATCGAGTTCCCGCCGCTAACGCAGGAAGAGGCGCTTATCGAGATCGACTTGCTGGGTCACGACTTCTATGCTTACACCGATCGCGATTCCGGCGTTGCGTGCGTGCTGTATCGCCGCAATGGCGGCGGCTACGGCCTGCTTATGCAGAAGGAGTAGGGTGCGTTTCGTCGCGCGCGCTTCATGTCGCTATAATGATTCCGGGAAGGGGGCTTCGGCCCCCTTCTTTGCGTTTCCGGGAGTGTTTGTGGGCTCCGTAGTTTATTGCGTTCGCCGCTTAAGGCAGGCAGGGGAAGGTTTCGCTCAGAAGCTTCGCAGCCTTCGCTTCGCTTTCCCCGCCCGGTTTTGCATTAGCTTGCATGCATTACATGCGACACCAGTGAATATTTGGTAAACTGATGAGATGTGACATCGACCATGCAAGGGAGCCTTTAAGTGTGATGTCTGGCTCCTGGCTTGGGGCTCTCATGCTTTCAAAGACGGCTCCAGGCATGCTTAATCGCATTTGGGGGAAGGCGGTTCGGTCGTGAAGGTTGGACTTGTTGATCAAGAGAATTCCATTAGCATTGATGCCTTGCTTCCGGTTGCCTGCGTTGGATTTATGTTCCATTGGGGCGCTGTTTTCATTGGCATCTATTTTTCCGATCCGCTTATTTCTTCGACGGATTCTAGTTTCGAACTGTCTAGGGTGAGCTGTCTGTTGGGCATTGCTCTTGGACTTTTCGTTATATCCGTGTGCTCCGATTGTTTCAAAAAGGCATCTGGTAGGATTCGGCTTGCCGCTTTGGGCTTTTTGCTTTTAAGTATTTATAACGTATCAACATTGCTGTCCTTTTTCGGCTTTGTACCGCCAACGCTGCTAACGGCCGTTCTGTGGTTTGGTTTTGGCGTTGGCACTTCTTGCGGGCTTATGACCTGGCTCGATATCTTCTCTTATGGTAAAGAAAAGGTCACAATAAATTACATTATTGCAGGAGTTTTCCTGGGAGGATTGGCATGTTTGGGCTCGTTTAGCCTTTCGTCTGTTGCCACCCTGACGCTTCTTATTTTATTTCCTCTTTTCTCTCTTCTTATTCTTCTGTTTCTCTTCTCCCGTGTGTATTTTCCCGAACATGTGAGCAAAAAGGAATCTGAGGAACGTTATTCGTTGCCGCTTGTTTCAACAATAACGGTCGGCACGTACGGCGTTGTTTTCGGCGTTTCTCAATATATGATTTTCTCCGACCGAACAACGTTTATCAGCCCTGCTGTCATTGGAGCTTCGGTTGCGGTTGGTTGTCTGATACTGCTTTTGGTAAATATCGCAACAAAGGGCTCGGTGAGCTACGATACAACTCAGCGAGTTATTCTGCCTATTATGGTTGTTGCGCTGCTTCTGATTCCTTTCAGCGACGGTATAGTTGCAATTTTGTGCTGGTCTACCCTGATGGCGGCACTGACCTGCTACGATACGGCGAATATGGCAATCCTCACTAAAATTGCTCATGAGCACCGCTTGGCATCGTTTTTATTCATTGCTCACAACAGAATGCCCATTCAAATTGGCATGTTTGGCGGTTGGTTGCTGGGATTTTTCCTGCTCAACTATCGCATTGTTGATACCGATATGATGACAAGAATCGCTTTAGGCATGGTCGTGGTGCTTGTTATTGTTACCACGGCAATACCATACGATAAGAGCAGGATAGGATTGAAACCAATTGACCCTGTTGAGGTTGAAAGCGTGGAGGCGCGTGGCTCTTGGCAAAGACGTTGCGAAGAGGTAGGCGAGTCGTACGGATTGTCGCCTCGTCAGCAAGACGTGCTGGTGTACCTTGCCAAGGGCCGCAATGCAGAGTACATTCAAAGGGAACTTATGGTTTCAAGCCACACTGCTAAAAGCCATATCTACAACATTTATCGAAAGCTTGGCATTCATTCGCAGCAGGAGCTTATTGATCTTATAGAGGAAACGAAGGATACGCATTAAATTACTAAGGGAAGCCCAAGGATACGGTGCTAAAAGCGTAGAGAGGGGAGTAGTATGTGCGGGTATGCTTGCATCGAATGCGGTCGTTGCGGAAAACCAGTCAACAAGAATCGTTCTGTCCACTGGGTTTGCTTGTTATGCGGCACAACGAATCCTGCTCAGTCTCAGAAATGTTTGGCTTGTGGCTTCGAACTTTTGCCTCCAGGAGAGGTTTCGCCCAGAAATCAAGCGAGGGCGGTTTCGGTCTAAAACAGGCAAATTCCATGCGTGAATGCAGGAAGCAGCGACGACAGCGTGCCTGCTTTATTTTCCGTGCGTCACGATGCTATTGGTTTGCTTTGTGATGCTTATCGGCGGAGGTTCTGCCGATTTTTTGCACTATTTTGAACCAAAGAATAAATCAATTGTATTAACGGGTTTCGCACTGTTAACTAGTTCATTGCTTAGAAAAATAAATAACACCTGATAAAACACTCAGTATTTAAGTCATACTCCCTCATTGTTCTTCGTAATCACGGTAGCCTGACTCCTCTTTTTGGACAATCAGGTTCATATTGTCTTGCGCGATTTTGCGCAATATCCGAAAGTGTCAACCAGTTACATCGTCTGCGTCACCAAGTCGGTTATCTTCAAATGAGCTTCGCTTTGTCGTTGCGCGCAGTTCATTTGCGGTTATCTCATTAACTATTTTGAGGCACTAAAAAGGAGGTGATCAAACTCAGCAGTAAAGAGGGGGCTTTACTTTTTAAGACAAAGAGAGACGAAAGACAGGTGGAGGAATGGAAGACAAAGGCTTTACTTTTATCAAGCACGAAAAACCTTTCCGATACGAAGAGGATGGGTTAACGGTTACACGAGGGACCGCTTGGTCTGGTCCTGGATGCCACATCGGCTGCGGCGTTTTGCTTTATACCGATAAGGATGGCAAGTTCGTTAAGTGCGAGGGTGACCCCGAGAATCCGTTCAACGAGGGTCGTCTGTGCGTCCGCTGCTTGGCGCTTGAAGGCGCGGTCAATCACAAAGATCGTCTTACGTATCCTATGAAGCGCGCGAAGGAAGATCGCGGTAAAGATCGCTTTGAGAGAATCACCTGGGAAGAGGCATTTGACCTTATCACCACGAAGTTCAACGGCTACAAAGAAGAGTTCGGTCCTGAATCTGTAACGTTCTGGCAGGGCACGGGCCGCGACGTTCCTACGTGGATTACGCGTCTTTGCTGGTCCTTCGGAAGCCCGAACTGGGTTTATCCGGTTAGTGGCTCTTCTTGCTACGTGCCGCGCGTTGCGGCCTGTTTTGCTACTACCGGTGCTTTCTGGGTTGGCGACTACTCACAGGTTTTGCCTCAGCGCTACGATGATCCTCAGTGGGAACTGCCTGAAACCATCGTTTTGTGGGGCAACAACTCCATCATTTCCAACGCCGATGGTATGTTTGGTCACTGGGTTGTTGACTGCATGAAGCGTGGCTCTAAGCTTATTGTTGTTGACCCGCGCCGTACTTGGCTTGCAAATAAATCCGAGCATTTCCTTCAGCTTCGCCCTGGCACCGACGCAGCGTTGGCCATGGCTATGCTTGATGTCATTATTAAAGAAGATTTGTACGATCATGACTTCGTTGATCGTTGGTGCTATGGCTTCAATGAGCTGGCCGAGCGTGTGGCTCAGTATCCTCCTGAAAAAGCCGAGCAGATTACGTGGGTTCCTGCTGACAAGATCAGAGAAGCCGCTCGCTTCCTGGCCAAGAGTAAGAATGCCATTATGCAGTGGGGCTTGGCTGTTGACATGACAAAGGAAGCATTGCCCGCAACGCACGCCATTTCTGCATTGTTTGAAATCACTGGTAACGTTGAAATCCCTGGTGGCATGATTGTTCCTACCTCCATTCAGTATAGTGCTGGCGGTTGGGGTCGTGAGTTCCTGTCCGACGAGGTAGCAGAAAAGCGCATTGGCCTTGAGAAGTATGGCCTGCTGCGTTCTGGCTTCCAGCTGGTTTCTCCCGACGAACTCTTCAATACGCTTGAAACAGGCGAGCCGTATGTACTGAAGGCCGCTTGGCTGCAGCAGTCGAATTTTATCGCTTGCCCGTCGCCCGATGTTCAGCGTACGCTTCGCCTGGCAAAGAAACTTGACTTCATTGTTTCCATCGATCTGTTCATGACGCCCACCATCATGGCTTTGGCCGACGTGGTTCTGCCGTGCGCTTCGTTCGTTGAGCGCGATGGCATTCGCATTGGCGACGGCGCCCAGCGCGGTGAAGTCATCAACAAGGTTGCCCAGATTGGCGAATGCAAGTCTGACATGGAAATCAACCTTGAGCTGGGTAAACGCTTGAATCCCGAGGCATGGCCGTGGGACAACGTACAGGATATGTTCTCCGAACTGCTTCAGAACACGGGTTGTTCGTTCTCCGAACTGCAAGAGCTTGCTCCTGCGTATCCGCCGTTCGAGTATCACCGCCATGAAAAGGGTCTGTTGCGTCCCGATGGCAAGCCGGGCTTCAATACTCCCACGGGCCGTATCGAGCTTTGGTCGAACTTCTACAACAACATTGGTTTGGACCCGCTTCCGTACTTCGAAGAGCCCGTTCCCGGTCCGGTTTCTACGCCTGATTTGTTCGAAGAGTATCCGCTGATCCTTACGACGGGTGCCCGCCGGTGGAGCTACTTCCACTCCGAACACCGCCAGGTCAAGCGCCTGCGCGCTATGCATCC
>CAKUDT010000110.1 GCA_934645125.1 uncultured Eggerthellaceae bacterium | reverse complement strand
TCTACAAAGGCATGTTCCTGGTAAAGCAGCTGCGCAAATTCTACTCTGACCTGCAGGATTCTCGCTGCGAGAGCGCCATTGCCCTGGTGCATTCCCGCTTTTCCACAAACACGAACCCCAGCTGGCAGCGAGCGCATCCCAACCGCGTGCTGCTGCACAACGGCGAAATCAACACAATTCGCGGCAATCTTGACCGCATGAACGCGCGCGAGGAAACCATGAGCAGCCCGCAATTCCAAAATGACATGGAATGCGTGATGCCCGTGATTGATAGCGCAGGCTCCGACAGTGCCATGTTGGACAACGCGCTGGAGTTCCTCATGTTTTCCGGCATTGAGCTGCCGAAAGCCGTGATGATGCTGGTGCCCGAGCCTTGGAGCAAGAACACGAATATTTCGGTAGCGCGCCGCAACATGTTCCATTACTACGCCACCATGATGGAGCCTTGGGACGGTCCGGCGGCGCTGCTGTTCACCGATGGCGAAGTAATGGGCGCCGCACTTGATCGCAACGGCCTGCGCCCCGCGCGCTATTACGTAACCGACGATGACCGCCTGATTCTTTCCTCTGAAGTGGGCGTTCTTGATATTCCCGATGAGCACATTGTTACCAAGCAGCGTCTGGAACCGGGCCGCATGTTGGTGGTAGACACGGTTGCCGGCGTGGTGAAAGACGACGAAGCCATCAAAGAGGGTTACGCCGCCGAGCATCCGTATGGCGAATGGCTTGACTGCCAGCTTATCAAGCTGGAAGAGCTGCCCGAGCCAAAGCGCGCGCTGCATTATTACGATGCGCACGAGTTGGCGCGTTTACGCCGCGCATTCGGCTATTCCTACGAAGACGTGTACTCCGTGCTGCTCCCCATGGCGAAATCCGGCGTTGAGCCCACCGCCGCTATGGGCATCGACACGCCGCTGGCCGTGCTGGATAAAGGTGAGCGGCCCCTGTTCGATTACTTCAAGCAGATGTTTGCCCAGGTCACCAATCCGCCCATCGATTCCACGCGTGAAGCCATTGTCACCGACACCACGGTGTACGTGGGAAGCGACGGCAATTTACTGGAGGATCGTGCGGAAAACTGCCGCTTGCTGCAAATCGATTCGCCCATTTTGACCGAAATGGAGCTGGAAAAAATCAAGGCACTTGACGAGCCAAACCTGAAATCCCAGGTCATCAGCTTGCTTTATTACGAGAACACGCCGCTTTCCACCGTGCTTGACCGCCTGTTCCTAAGCATCGAGAAAGCCTACCACCAAGGCGCGAACGTTATTATCCTGTCCGACCGCGGCGTGGACGAAAGCCACCTTCCCATCCCTTCGCTTCTTGCCGTTGCAGCCGTTGAGCAATACCTGGTCAACACGAAAAAACGCACTGCTATCTCGGTGATTCTGGAAAGCGCCGAGCCCACGTGCGTGCACCACTTCGCCACGCTTTTGGGCTATGGCGCCCGCGCAGTGTGCCCCTACCTGGCTCATCAGTGCATCCGCCAGCTCACACAAACGGGCGCGCTTGACCGCGATCCTTCCGTCGCCATTGCCGATTACAACCGGGCCGTGCTGCAAGGCGTGGTGAAAGTTTCGGCGAAAATGGGCATTTCCGCACTTCAATCGTACCAAAGCGCCCAGATTTTCGAGATTTTGGGCCTGAAGAAAGAAGTGGTTGACCAGTATTTTACGAACACAGTAAGCCGCATTGGCGGCATTGGTCTGACCGAAATTGGCAATCTTGTTGCCAAGCGTCACCGCTGCGCGTTCGACCCGCTGGGTCTGACCGAGGATTTGAGCTTGCCCACCGTGGGCGACCACAAGATGAGCAATACGCCGGGCGCTCGCGACCACATGATAAACCCCCTGACCATCCGCCTGCTGCAGCATGCGGCGCAAACGGGCGATTACGAAAGCTTCAAGCAGTACTCCGCGCTGGTGGACGATGCCGTAATGCCCCACACGCTGCGCGGTTTGCTGTCGCTTAATACCAGCGGGTGCCGGTCCATTGACATCAGCGAAGTTGAACCCGTGGAAAACCTCGTGAAGCGCTTCAAAACGGGCGCTATGAGCTACGGCTCCATTTCGCAAGAAGCGCACGAGTGCCTTGCCATTGCCATGAACCATTTGGGCGGTAAGAGCAATTCCGGCGAAGGCGGCGAAGATCCCGCGCGCCTGGGCACCGAGCGCAACAGCGCTATCAAGCAAGTCGCAAGCGGACGCTTCGGTGTGACCAGCGAATACTTGGTAAGCGCAGAAGAGATTCAGATCAAAATGGCGCAAGGCGCAAAGCCAGGCGAAGGCGGACACTTGCCCGGCGGCAAAGTGTGGCCCTGGATCGCAAAAACGCGCTATTCCACCCCGGGTGTCAGCTTGATTTCGCCACCGCCGCACCATGACATCTACTCTATCGAAGACTTGGCAGAACTCATTTACGACCTGAAGAATGCGAACAAGAATGCACGCATTGCCGTGAAACTCGTAAGCGAAGCAGGCGTGGGCACCATTGCTGCAGGCGTGGCAAAAGCAGGTGCGCAAACCGTGCTGGTCTCCGGTTACGACGGCGGCACGGGTGCTGCACCGCGCAGCTCTATTTCCAGCGCCGGCCTGCCTTGGGAGCTGGGCGTGGCCGAAGTGCACCAAACGCTTATCCAAAACGATTTGCGCTCTCACGTGCGCATAGAGGCCGATGGCAAGCTTTTGACCGGCCGCGATGTTGCCGTGGCCGCCATCCTGGGCGCCGAAGAATTCGGCTTTGCCACCGCGCCGCTTATTGCCATGGGGTGCGACATGATGCGCGTATGCAACCTGGACACTTGCCCTGTTGGCATTGCCACGCAAAACCCGCAGTTGCGCAAGAACTTCCGCGGAAAGCCTGAGCACGTGGAAAACTTCATGCGCTTCATTGCCGAGGAAGTGCGCGAAATCTTGGCATCGTTTGGTATGCGAACCCTTGATGAGCTGGTCGGACGCACCGATTTGCTGGTAGCCGATCGCGCATGCCCCGGCGAAAAAGCGCGCAATATCGTATTTGACCGCATCCTTGCAAAAGCAAGCGATGAGCCCGTTCTGTTCAACGAGGCCGACGCATTCGATTTCAAGCTGGAAGAAACGCTTGATGCGCATTATCTGCTGCCCGTGCTAGACCAGGAGAAAAGCAAGCATCGCGGCCGCGGGAAGCAGTGCTCCTGCAATACGGCGGCTTCCCCCATTCCCATTAGCAGCACCGACCGCGCTTGCGGCACACTATTCGGCGCGGAACTCACGCGCCGCTTCGGCACCAGCCTTGAACCGGACACCTTCCACTTCACGCTGCAAGGCGGTGCGGGACAAAGCTTTGGTGCGTTCATCCCCCGCGGTATGACCCTTGAGCTTGAAGGCGACAGCAACGATTACCTGGGCAAAGGGCTTTCGGGCGGGCAGATTATCGTGTATCCGCCCAAGGGAAGCACGCGCTCAGCCGAGAAGAACGTAATCATTGGCAATGTGGCGCTCTACGGTGCAACAAGCGGCCGTGCGTTCGTCAGCGGGCGCGCGGGCGAGCGCTTCTGCGTGCGCAACTCTGGCGCGGTGGCCGTAGTAGAAGGCGTGGGCGATCACGGCTGCGAGTACATGACCGGTGGTATTGCTGTGATCCTTGGTAGCACCGGTCGCAATTTCGCAGCAGGCATGAGCGGCGGCGTGGCGTACGTTTTGGACGAGCAGCACGACCTGTATCTGCGCACGAACAAGCAACTTGTTGCTATTGAACAAGTAGAAGACCCGGATGATATTGCAACGCTGAAAGCGCTTATCGAAGAACACGCGCGCTTGACGGGGTCCGCGCAGGCAAAGCGCCTTCTTGTTGATTTCGAGGCGCGCATTGACCGCTTCAAGAAAGTCATACCGCATGCTTACCAGAAAATGACGCAGCGCATCAACCGCAATATACAGCAGGGCATGAGCCCTGATGAAGCCGCCACTAAGGCGTTTTTGGAAAGGGACGAATAGCCATGGGAAAGCCAACTGGATTCATTGATTACGCGCGCCAGGCTGCACCCGACCGTCCTGCAGCCACGCGCATTGCCGATTTCGAATTCATCCACGGATGCCTTGATGCCCCAGCACGCATGCAGCAGGCAGCACGTTGCATGGACTGCGGCGTTCCGTTTTGTCAGACAAGCACCACCCTTGACGGAAAACGGGTGGGCTGCCCGCTGAACAACCTGATTCCCGAATGGAACCAACAGCTGTGGAGCAACAACCTGCCCATGGCGCTTGATCGCCTGCTGAAAACGAACTGTTTCCCCGAGTTCACGGGATACATATGCCCCGCGCCGTGCGAACGCGCGTGCTCATGCCGCAAGGCAACGCCCACGGCAAGTGCCGTTTCCATAAACGACAACGAGCGTTTCATCATTGACGCCGCATTTGACCAGGGGCTTATGCAGCCGCAAGTTCCCGCGCGCAGAAGCGGCAAGACCGTTGCCGTTATCGGATCGGGTCCTGCCGGCCTTACCGTAGCGCAGCTTTTGAACCGGCGTGGGCACAGCGTTACCGTATATGAGCGCGACCAGCGTCCCGGCGGTCTTTTGGTATATGGCATTCCCAACATGAAACTGCCAAAAAGTGTGGTTGCACGCCGCATTGCGCTGATGGAAGCAGAAGGGGTACGCTTTGAATGCGGCACCGACGTGGGAAAAGACATAAGTCTACCCACGTTGGCGCAGCAATACGATGCCGTAATCTTGGCTGTGGGCGCACAAACACCGCGTGCCGTGAATTTCAAGGGCAGCGCAACAGGCACCTGCTTCGCGCTGGATTATTTGGGAGCTGCCGCACGCGCTTATCTGCGCGAAGCAGCTTGTGATCCCGCACTCAATGCGCATGGGAAGACGGTGGCTGTTATCGGTGCAGGTGACACGGCCAACGACTGCATTGCCACCGCACTGCGCCAGGGTGCGTGCAATATCGTACAGCTTATTCGTCGCCCCGCCGCTGATTACGGCGCAGCCACTGATTACGCCCATCAGGAATCGGAAGCAAAATTCGAACGCGATATCCGCCGCTTCGAAACTCAGGTTGCCGCCGTGCACGCAAACGACAAAGGCGCGCTAACAAGCATCACGCTTTCAACGCCCCATGGCCCCACCGACATCGAAGCAGAGCTGCTTATTGTTGCTTCCGGCTTCACCGGAGCAGAAACATACGCAACACAAGACGTTGACCTGGACGAATACGGCAACATCTTCCAAGCAGGCGATATGGCAACAGGAGCATCGCTTGTTGTCAGTGCCATGGCGCACGCCCGTAAAATTGCACGCACCGTGGACATATCCCTTACGGGGTACTCCACCATCTAAACCGCCCTATAGACGATATGAGCAGGACACAATAAATTGAGAGCCCCTGCTGCATGATTGTCCGTGGATTAGGCCGACAATGGAAGGTGTCTAATCGACCGTGGCGGCCACGCCACACTCATAGAAGGGGCTCTCAT
>CAKUDT010000109.1 GCA_934645125.1 uncultured Eggerthellaceae bacterium | reverse complement strand
TATATGCAGCAAAGTTCGTATCTGTTTGCACAAACATTGAGGGGAAATCTTAAGGTTGGAAATCCAAAAGTGACAGACGACAAGGCAATCAAGGCTTTGCAAGAAGTTTGTCTGCAACCTCTTTTGGATCGCTTGCCTGACGGATTGGATACGTCCGTCGATGAGTCTGGCCTCAGGTTTTCAGGGGGCGAGCGTCAAAGAATAGCGCTGGCGCGCTTGCTGTTGGCGCAAACGCCCGTGGTGTTGCTTGATGAGCCCACGGTAAGCCTTGACCCGCTTACCGAGGCAAAACTGCTCGATACGGCTTTCGATGTTTTAGCTGATCGCACGGTGATTATGGTTACTCACCATCTTTGCGGCATTGAGCACATGGATCGCGTCTTGCTTGTTCAAGACGGTCGCATTCTTCTCGACGGCAGCCCGCATGAGCTCGCGCAAAGCAGTGAACTTTTCCAACGCCTGCTTGCGTTCGACCGCGGGTTGAAGCTGTAGGTGAAAAAGTGACGGGGTCTTTTTCACCTTTTGGCGATCTATCGCATGCTCGCGGCGGCAAGGGATTCGCCGAACGGACTCCGCTTGGATAATGCTTCTTCGGGCTTGCGACTCGCTCAACTTATCCAAAGCGTCGTACGTCGGCTCATTCCCTTGCCGCCGCTTTTCTCTGTTGGTTCAACAGTGCAAGCGGAATGGCAGGGCGGAAATGCGAAAAAGGCCCCGTCGCTTTTTAACATGCGGCGCCAATCGAAGACCCAGGCGGCATGCGAGGGATTCGGCGTGCTCATTGCGGCTTGATTGTGATACACTGCACTGGCAATTGAATAAGGTGTGCCCTGGTTCGGTTCGTTGCGGTTTTTGCCGCGTCGATAAAGACATTAGGAAGACTGCCAAGCAAAGCGCGAAAAGCGCCGCGTTTGACAGTCTTTTTTATTTGCAATGCGCTCACGTTGCTCGGGGTACGCTCTTCAACAGGGAAAACGCTGACGAGAAAGGATTTCTCGCATGTACTTGATGGTTGATAATTACGATTCTTTCACAGCCATGCTGGCAAGTTATTTTGCCGAGCTGGGTGCAGAGGTTCTTACGCTGCGCAACGACGATGTTGATGCCGCTTTGGCGCGCACGCTGCATCAGACGGGCGACTTAGAGGGGATTATCATTTCTCCCGGTCCTAAAAATCCTGATGACTGCGGTAATTGCAAGGAGATTGTCCAGTGGGCGGCCGTCCAGCAGGTGCCTTTGCTGGGCGTGTGTTTGGGGCATCAGATCCTTGCGAACGTCTATGGCGCGCACGTGTCGCGGGGGCATCGTCCGATGCACGGAAAGGTGTCGTCGCTGCACGCGAATGGCGAAGGGTTGTTTGCCGGGCTGCCGTGCGAATTTCCCGTTACGCGTTATCATTCGCTGGTTGTTCAGGAGGATACCCTGCCGCCGTTTCTGCAGGTAGATGCGCATACGGAAGATGGTGCAGTCATGGCGCTCCGCCATTCTGACCTGCCGCTTTACGGTGTGCAGTTTCATCCCGAGGCGGCGCGCACGCGCTATGGGCGCGAGCTGATTGCGAACTTCATGGACGTATGCACCAGCACCTCTGCGGCGGGCATCAGGGACGCAGCGGGCGCTGGGGAATCGGTCGGCCAAGGTGCCGAGGAAGGTGTTGGTGCGTGTGCGGGTTCTGGGGAAGGTGCGAGCGGCAGGGAAGCGGCCGGCGCTGAGTGGGTGCGCTTGAGCGAGGACGCCGCCAATCGTGCAACAGAAAAGGAAGTGCTGTATGTCTAGCGTTTCCGATGCGTCCGCGCAAGTTGTCCCTGATGACGGCTTCTTTTTCGGCATTGGTGTCTTCGAGACCATAGCGCTTGAACAAGGTGTGCCCATCTTCTTTCGCGAGCACCTTACGCGCATGATGGCCTCGCTTGAGCGTTTGGGTATTACTGCCGAGCCGCGTGAGCTGGTGGGCCTTGCGCGTAACGCGTGTCAGGGCGATGCAGTCGCGGGCAGCAAGGTGCTCAAGCTGGTTGTGACGGAGAAGAACCGCTTCGCTACCGTGCGTGCGAATACGTATAACGATGCGCGCCGTGCCGCTGGATTTACGTGCGAGCTCAGCGAAGTGCGTCGAAACGAGACATCGCCGCTGGTGGCAATGAAAACTCTCAACTACGGCGATTGCATTTTGCAAAAGCGGGCTGCTGCTGCGCGTGGCATTGACGAACCGCTGTTCTTGAACGCAAAAGGCCAGGTGGCAGAGGGAGCAACGAGCAACATCTTCGCCGTGATTCAAGGCGAAGTGGTCACGCCTCCGGTGTCGTGCGGGCTGCTTCCCGGCGTTATGCGCGACTTTGTGCTGCGCGTTACGGGGGCAAAAGAGCGCCCTCTTACGCTCGAAGAGCTCATGCAAGCAGACGAAGTATTTTTGACGAACTCCCTGATGGGAGCAATGCCGGTGCGCAGCATTGATGGCCAGGGCGCTGCGTGCGGCAATGATTGTGCGGATGAGCAGCAGGTGGCGCATGAGGTGGCGCAGCGGGCGACGCAGCAGATGGCGCGCCAGATAAATGAGGCGTATCGGGAAGAAGTACGTGCGACGTGCGCGCGTTGGAAGCAGGAGGAAAATCCATGGGGTCAACTGTTTGGGAGGTGAGCGGCTATAAGCCGTTGAGCGCTGTTTTCGAACTACTGAAGGACAATGACCAAGTTGCGTTCTTGGATTCGTCGGAGCAGGGCGAACAGGGACGGTTCTCAATTGTCGGATGCAAGCCGTTTCTTACCATTGAGCAGGTAGGGGGCGCATGCATGGTGAACGGCGCGCCAACGGAAGCTGCGTTTTTCGACGTGTTGGATGCCGCGCTGCGCACGCACCAAGAACCCAATGAAACGCACCTTCCCCTGATAGGGGGCGCGTTGGGATACCTCGGTTATGATTTCGGCCGTGCGTTGAACGGCGTGCCAACCTGCCATGCGCCGTTCGGTGAGTCGAATGCTTGCGGCGTGGAAGGCGCTCTTGGCGTTGGCGAGGTTTCTGCTGCCGAAGCCTCGGGTTCTTCGGGCTCTGCAGCCCCCGCGGTCCCTTCTG
Organism: uncultured Eggerthellaceae bacterium; assembly: GCA_934645125.1. GTDB lineage: Bacteria > Actinomycetota > Coriobacteriia > Coriobacteriales > Eggerthellaceae > CAKUOV01. The sequence goes on along the minus strand of CAKUDT010000109.1, from coordinate 2,458 downwards.
CATCTGCCATGCCTGAGGCGCAGATGGTGTTCTACGACGTGTTGCTCATTGAGGATCACGAACAGCAAAAACTCTACGCCAGCGCGCAAGGTCAGACTGTTTCCGCTGATGAAGCGCGTGTGTGGGTGGATTCTCTCGTGGCTTCTGCGGTTTCTGCTCCCGTGCCTTCGCGTGGCTCAACGCTGGCGAAATTCACCTCGCGCTTTACCGAGCAGGATTACCAGCAGGCGCTCGACCGTATAGTGGAATACATGCTGGACGGCCACATTTACGTGGCGAATATGACGCAGCAGCTCGCTATGGATGCGCCGCAGCCGCCTTACGATTTGTACCGCTACCTGCGCACCTTTAATCCTGCACCGTTTTCGGCGTATCTGCGCGGGGCCGGGTTCGACGTGTGCTGCTCAAGCATGGAGCGGTTCCTGTTCGTGCGCGACGGCCATGCGGTAACGCGGCCGATCAAAGGCACGCGGCCGCGCGGGAAGACGCCCGATGAAGACGCGCGCAATCGCGATGAGCTTTTCGCCAGCCCGAAAGACAACAGCGAGCTTCTGATGATTGTGGATTTGGAGCGAAACGATCTGTCGCTTTCGTGCAAGCCGGGCACGGTGTATACGCATCCCGAGTTTACCGTGGAAACGTATCCAACGGTGTTTCACCTGGTCGCGACCGTGGAAGGGCGACTTCGCGAAGATGCGACGGCGCTCGATGTGGTGCGTAACGCTTTTCCCGGTGGTTCGATTACCGGTGCGCCGAAGATTCGTGCGATGGAAATTATCGACGAGCTGGAGCGCAGTGCGCGCGGTCTATATACTGGCAGCATTGGCTATTTTTCGAATGCGGGCGACTGCGATTTGAACGTGGTCATTCGTACGTTGGTCTGCCGCGATGGTGTGGCCACGTTGGGTGTGGGCGGCGGCATTACCGCTGAATCGGATTTCGATTTCGAGTACCAGGAAACGCTGCAGAAGGCGTATGCGTTGCGCGAAGCGGTGGGATCCGTGGAGGTCACGCAGGGTTAACTCATGAAGCCGGCATGCTCGAAGGCTCGTGCAGGACGGGCGGATTTGCGTGCCGGCTCTGTCGGCTGTGCGGTTTCCCGAATTGGAGCAACCGCACAAAATACCAGGTTGAAGCGCTGCTTGCTAGCGAACAATCAGTACGGGGCAGCTGGCAGCTTCGCTTACTTCGCGGCCAACGCTGCCCAGCATAATCTCCTTGATGCCGCTCAAACCGCGCGAGCCCATGACGATCAGGTCAGCATTGCTGTCGCGTGCTTCGCTGATGATTTCGGCCGCTGGCTCGCCGCAGCGAACCTTGCTCTTGGCGCTCCATCCCAGGCGCTGCAGCGTTGTGGCGCCTTCTTCGCTGGTCTCTTGCGCACGACGCTCGCCCAGCTCATTGCCTGCTGCGGAAACGCTCAGCACGGTCGTGTCGGTCACGCCGCTCTTGTCCAGCGCCGCGGCGGCGAACTCAAGCGCATCGGCGGCGCAGGGTGAGCCATCGGTGGCAAAAAGCACGCACTTCGGCGCTTTCGTCTGCGCAAGCTCTGCTTCAATGGCGTCTTCTACCACTGCTTGATTGATGCGGGCGGCATCCAGCGCGCGATTGCGGAAGTAAACGCCCCAGTTCACGCCCAGGCAAATCAGGTTCACAAAGTACACGATAAGCACCCAGCTCAGCGTGCCCGAGCAGAATTTTGCCGCAATGCCGGCGAAGTAGCCCACGGTGATAAGCGCCAGGAATTGCCAGCTGGTGCCTGCGGCAGTGCGTGCGTGGTAGCTCTTCAGCGCGTTTGTGGGCCATGAAAGGCCGAAGCAGACAAGCATGGCGGCTTCAAGTATTTCGGTAAGCATGTGATTCTCCCTGTTCTTTTTTTGTGCATCGCTCGTTTGACGCCCTGCCTGTGCCTACGTGCTGAGCCATTCACGGCCTCGCACGTTTTTTATGCGATACGCAGGCGGTATGGTTTGCGGATGTGCACGTGCGTTCTTTTTTATCCTGCTGAGTGTAGGTCTCTTCGCTATGCTGTTCAAATATTAAAACATGATAATTTAATACTTATTTGTTATGAATTTATCGTGCAATCGTGCGTTTTGCATTAGGAGCGGGCAACGCGCGCGTACCATGGGGCCATGGACAGAAACCAGATGGAATATTTTTTGGATATCGCGGAGACGCAGCACATGACAAAAAGTGCGCAGCGGCTTCACGTGGCGCAGCCTGCGCTCAGCCGATCAATGGCGAAACTCGAAGATGATCTGGGAGTACAGCTTTTTCGCCGTGTGGGTCGCGGGCTTTCGCTGACCGATGAGGGGCGCTTGCTGAAAAAGCAGCTGGCGCCTATCGTGCGCGATATTCATCGCACGGAGACCATGTTCGATGACATTCGTCGCACACGGGCAAGCGAGATTCGCGTTCGCGTGGAGGCCGGATCGCGCATTGCGTCGCGGGCGCT
>CAKUDT010000108.1 GCA_934645125.1 uncultured Eggerthellaceae bacterium | reverse complement strand
TTGACCGCGTCGATGATATCAGCAGCAACAGCGCTGGCCGTGGGGAGCTTTCCGGCGCCCCGTCCGTAGAACATCAGATCTCCTACGGCGCCTCCCTTTACGAAAATTCCGTTAAACACGCCCTCCACACCGGCTAAGGGGTGACCTTTGGGCAGAAGCATGGGAGAAACCCGCACTGCAATACCGCCCTCTAATTTTTTAAAGTATCCCAGCAGCTTAATCACATAGCCCATTTTCCCTGCCATGGCGACGTCCTCTAAAGTGATTTCGGTAATCCCTTCGGTGTGAATCAACTGGCTGTCAACATTTTTGTGGCAGGCAAGAGAGGCCAGGATGGCAATTTTCCGGCAAGCGTCATACCCCAGTACATCCGCATCCGGATTCCGTTCCGCATAGCCCTTTTGCTGTGCCTGTGCCAAAGCGTCTTCAAAGCTTTGTCCTTCGGTGATCATCTGGGTCAGAATATAGTTGGTGGTGCCGTTTAAAATCCCTAAGATTTCATAAATATCATTGGCAGCCAGGCAAGAGGTCAGGGGACGGATGATGGGAATCCCGCCGCCCACGCTGGCTTCAAACGCGATTTCCACGTTATTTTCCTCTGCCAACGACATGACTTCTTCGCCATACGTGGCCATGAGCGCCTTGTTTGCAGTAACAACGTGCTTCTTGTTGCGCAGCGCCGTGGTGACCAGCTCGCGCGCCGCCGTGGTACCACCGATGAGCTCGATGACCACATCAACTTCAGGATCGTTTACCACGTCGTGGAAATCGGTGGTAAACAAATGTCCCAACCCGTGAGCTTCTGCGACTTCCGCCTCACGCGAGCAAACGCGCACAATCTGCAGGTCAAGGCCATAAAAACGCTTGAAGTCATCGTGGTGGTTCGCCAGGATGTCCAAGCAGCCGCCGCCAACTGTGCCCGTGCCCACCAAACCGATTTTAATTGCCATGGGAAGAGTACCTTTCTGGTAAACGCGAAGGGGCTTGCTCTTTGCGCAGAACCTCTGCGAAGGCAAAGCCCGCCTCGTTGAAATCATTGGGAGCTCATTATAAAGCTAACGACGCATGCAACGCGGCTCGACACAAAAGTTACGACTGTTTTGAGCGGAATTACAAGGCGAAACGCCCCTACAGGTCGCGTGCCAACAAGTCGGCGTACGTCTCGCGGCGCGTAACCGTACGGGCAACGCCGTCTTTCACAAAAACGATGGCCGGGCGCGGTTGACCGTTATACGTGCTGGACATGGTGTAGCAATACGCACCCGTGGCAAAAACGCACACGATGTCGCCAATCTCTGCCTGCTGCAACGGCATGTCAACAACCACGGCATCGCCGCTTTCGCAATGCTTGCCACACAGCGTGACAATCTCGGTACGCATCTGACCAGCCTTGTTGACAATAGTCGGCTCGTATTGCGCATGGTAGAGCGCCGTGCGAATGTTGTCAGACATACCGCCATCCACCGCAATGTACTTGCGAATGCCCGGCAGCGTTTTCAAAATACCCACGGTATAGAGCGTCACGCCGGCGTTTGCCACCAGGCTCCGGCCCGGCTCCACCATAATGCGCGGCTCTTCCAGCTGGTAGTGCGCGCAGAAGTCGCGCACAGCGCTTACGGTGCACTCGGCAAATTCATCAATGCTCGACGGGCGATCATCGGCCGTGTAAGCAATGCCCAAGCCGCCGCCCATGTCCAGCTCCTTCGTTACAAAGCCGTATTTTTCCTTCACGCGCAGCACGAACTCTGTCATGACCTGCACCGCTTCGCGAAACGACGTAAGCGCGAAGATCTGAGAGCCAATATGGCAGTGGAAGCCCAGCAGACGCACATTTTCCGCAGCCAGAACATCGCCCACGCAGTTGAACGCAAAGTCGTTTTTCATGGTGAAGCCGAACTTGGAATCCTCGCAACCGGTGCGAATGTACTCGTGCGTATCTGCCTCTACACCAGGCGTTATGCGCATGAGCACGTCTTGCACCTTGCCCAAGCGCGCCGCAATCTCATTCACGCGCGAAAGCTCAATGCGGCTATCCAGCACAATGCGACCAACCCCCGCGGAAATGGCTTCTTCCAACTCGCGCGGCGTTTTATTGTTGCCGTGCATGACCACGTTTTCCATGGGGAAGCCCACCGCCTGAGCACACGCCAACTCGCCGCCGCCAGAAACATCCAGGCACAGGCCCTCCTGGTTCACAATGCGCAGCACTTCTTTGTTGCAAAACGCCTTTGAGGCGAACACGGTGTCGGAGTTTTCATAGCGCGAGCGGAAGGCGTGCTCGTATTGCTGCATGCGATCGCGCAGGTCAGCCTCGTCGAACACATAGAGCGCCGTGCCCTCTTGCTTCGCCAGCTCCACCATATCCACGCCGCCAATAAACAGGTGGTCGTTTTTCACTTCGGCGGTTTTGGGCAACACCGCACCCAGCTCCATAGTGGTACGGTAATCAGGCTTTTTATTCAAATCAGATGCAGGCAGCGACATTTTCGTTTCTCCTCTACCATATCTTTTTGCGTTTCGCAGCGCAGCGGAAGTAATGGCTGCTTCCCTTGCATGCGTTCTCGGGCGTTTTGCGGAAACAAATCCTCGCCAAGCCCCACCGAACCAGCAAACGCGCAGCGTAGACGCAAGTATGCATTATGTTTCTGCGCAGTTTATCATCTCTGGTAGCGCGGCTGTTTTCAAAGCCGTTAAATCATGCGAAACAAAAGGAGACTTGACATTTTTTAGGGGGAGGACCCGGGGAAGGCGCTGCCAGCAGCCAGCTGCCTAGCGATTCTCCAGCGAATTTGGACGCTCAGGCAGCGGAAGCGCCGCTGTTGCGAAAATCATCAGAGCGCCGGAAACAAAAACCGGCGAAGAGAACATGTCTCCTCGCCGGTCCCTCAAAACCTTAAACCTTAACCTATCCGATTATCTCCAAGTGCCACTATGCACGAAATGCTGGATGGCAAAAGCGTCTACAGCATCAATGGCTTCGTCGGCATTGACATTTGCAGCCCACAAAAGCGTTGCATACGTCCAACCATCAGGAAGCAACATCGCTGCATACCCCTCGCCATAGCAACCAGTTGCCATATCGTAGACAATCTGGGCATCCACGATATTCACGCGGCTGTTGCCATTCACATCGCCTCGCAGGGCGTTCGCCAATACCGACACAGATACAGCATCGCCCGCGGCAACCACGCGATCAAGGGACTCTCCGGCAAGGGCGCCCACTGCACCTTTCACGCCAACCGTTGGCCCATCAGCAGCCTTGAGTGCGCGAAGCATGGCCGTCGCTACCACGAAACCCCCTTCGTCTGGTCCTTCAACGGAAACTTCGTTACCGTAGAAGCTAAACATCGCTTCAGCGGCGCCCCCTTCGGGCATAAACGATGCCCCTTCGGAAAGACCTGCTCCTTTCGTTACGCTTACCAGCTCGAACACCGTTTGATCGTAATCCAGCGTAGCGGATAGCGCCGCAAGGTTACCATCGGCGGTTTCGGTAGCAGTTGCCGTTATGTCAACCGTCACGGTATCGCCCACACGAACGGGCGTTTTGTCGGTATTCTCGCGTATCGCAGCAGAAAGCGTTGCTACAGGAAGCTGCTGCTTAATCTGATCAAGCTTTGCCAAAGCAGCGTCTAGAGCCGCTACTTTATTAGCGTTGACCAGCGCCTTATCGTCATCGCTCAAAGCATCGTATGCCGCCTTCGCCGCATCGACTGCATCTTGAGAGTCAAGCGTCACATCGAATCCGATCGCATCGATCAAGTCCTCTGCAGCTTCTATGTCGCCCTTGGTAACCGTAATCGTCAAATCGCTTATCTCCCGTTGATAGAGCGTGGCATATTCATCGATAAATGCCTCGCCACCAGAACGATAGGTCGCGTCAATGTTTCCGCCATAAATGCGATATGTGCCCGCGGGCGTCGTCTTGGGAACGGTAAACGTAATATTCTTCAACGCAACTTCGGGAGCAACCGGCGTCGTGCCCTCTTCCCACCAAGAATCGGTACCGCGTGACCATTTTGATACGATTTTCGTCGCACCAGGAATCGTAGTAGCGTAATTAAAGGTGCCGTACATCAGATACTTTTCTTGAGTAAATTGCTCGACAGGCAACGAAGGCACCGATACGGTGATTTTTTCTCCCGCCTTCACAACACCATCATTCGTTGCCTGGGTTTCGTATTTTGCTTCTTGCTGATACCCATCGTTTTCTGCAACGTTCAGCGTTATGTCCGCCAAGCAGCCAAAACCAAAGCTTGTGGATGAAGCAAGCCCACCGGTATTGCCCTGATCGCCTTCACTACCGGGAGCAGATCCATAACCGCGATTATCGGAGTAGCCCTTGGTAAGCACAATCGAACCAGAGCTCGTCAAAGGCGCAGCAACACGTGGCTGTAGACCCGTTTGTCGCAATTTGCCATCCGCGGTTTTGCGATAGACGTCCCGCGCATTATCGGAAGAAACCGTGCTTTGCATTGGCATATCCGTAAGGAACGTTGTTTTCATCGACGGGTTGTAGATGCGCAAAATTTTATGCATGTTAAACGGACGGCCGATAATCCATGTTCCAGCAGTATCACCCGTACGCAATTCCTCGCCAGGACGAGAGATATTCTCGTAAACGTAACGGGTCACCTTGCCTTTGAGCGAGTAAACCTGAGTTACGGTTTTTCCCTGATAATTAGCTGTGACCTCAATGCCGTTGTATCCATCCTTCAATAGAACGGTCACATTACCATCCTCATCGGGAACATAGTTTGTTTTCACCGGTGTGCCATCATCGTTGTACTGCAGATAATTGTAAACGCTCACCTGAGGATTTTCCCCATTCACCTTAAAGGAGAACGCCGCCCCTTCGGTACCGTAATCGTAGGTCCAGTTGTCATACTTACTGGCGTAATCCAACGAGGTGAAATTCGTCAGATTCTTGTTCAAATTCTCAATGGCGGTCTCGTCGGCGCTGTTCACATGCACGGGAATCTCGGGGATTTGTCCCATGAAATTGCCCGCCTTATCGGTAAATGTCACCGTAAAAGTGGTCGTACCAGCTTTCTTGGGCACAAGATAATATTTCATGGCCGGATAACTGCTTCCGCCACCCAAACCTCCGTCATTGTAGACATCTTCAACTTCTTTGATTTCAAAAATGCTCTCGTCTTTGATGTCGAATTGCAAAATTCCCGGCAACGTATAGGGTAGCCCCTTTTCCTCGACATGAGATGACGAATAGAGGCTGGTAGGACGAGCCGTCCAAATTTCACGGAAGACCGCAGGGTAGTACGTATCTTCGTGGCCCAAATCCAAATTATAGTGATTAGCGCTCATCATGAAATCGTCGTAATATTCCGTCGGCTTGCCAATGGAGCTACCATCCAAAATAGACTGCTCGTTCACAACGCGATATGCCTCTTCGAAAGCGTCTTTCACCGCCGCATTTTCAGGGTTCGCTTGTACAGCAAATTCAGCGCGCTGCGCATCGGAAAGCTCCAGGTATTTCACCTGCGCGTCCTGAATGGCATCATAATACTGAGCGT
>CAKUDT010000107.1 GCA_934645125.1 uncultured Eggerthellaceae bacterium | reverse complement strand
GTCGGGGGACACGCCAACGGTCAGCGTGCCTTCCTTGACCAGCTTGTACTGGCCATCGGTGTTGGCAGATGCGCTTGCCGAGCTTGAGTTCGCAGAAGAAGCGCAACCGGCCAAAGCAACAACCATCAGGGCTGCCGCAGCGATTGCGATCAATTTCTTTTTCATTTGGTTCCTCTTTCCCTTTCATTTGATTGAGCAGTAGCTTGCTGCATGCGGTGCGCCACATGAGTCATGCGCGCTGCATTTGCGCCGAACATGCAGACGCGGCTTGTTCAAGCTGAAGTGCACTTATTCTAGAGCGTTTTGTTTGAGAAAGCAATATTTTTGCTGAAATATTCATTTTTTATGGGTATTTTTGCTATTTTATGCAAAAAGTTTCACTTTTGTATCTTTTTCTTGCGTTTCAACGTCAGCGCAACGGTCTGTTTTTGGCGCCGAGCGAGCTTTCGAGAGGAAACGCTTTCCTAAAAAGATCGCGTGGCACAAAAGACGGGCGTCCACCAAATCGCGAACGCCCGTCCAACAAACATGTCGCACCCACAAGCTCCCGCAGCTTTACAGGTTCAGCTCCCACTTCTCCAGAAGCTCATCAAGCGTGCCATCTTTGGTCAGCTCTTCCAAAGCGCCGTTGATTTGCTCCGTCAAAGCAGGGTTCGTCTTTGCAACAACCAGACCGTAATCTTCGCCCGAAGGAATCTTTTTCACCAAGGCGCAATCGTTGTAGGAGCCGTTCAGCATGGCACCCACCACAGAAATGTTCGTGCAAGCCGCATCGGCCTTACCAGCGGTCAGGGCCGCGAAAATATCGTTCGAGCTGGTGTAAGAAATCACTTCCGCGTTGGGATAGTTCTCTTTCATGGACGACTCGCCTGTGGTGCCGCTTTGCACGGCAATCCTTACGCCGTCTGCATTCAGCGAATCGGCCGTGGTGAACTGACCATCCTTAAGCGTTGCCACACCCAGGTCATCGGTGTAGAAAGACGTGGTGAAGTCGATTTCCTTCGCGCGCTCGGGCGTAATAGAGAAACCACTCATGCCCAGGTCAATCTGCGTACCCGCCTCAACAGCAGCAATGATAGAGTCAAAGTTCATAGACTTGTACTCAACCTTCAAGCCAAGCTTATCGGCGACAGCATTCACCAAGTCAACCTCAAAGCCGACAATCTGATCGCCTTCAAGGTTCTCGAAAGGCGGGTAGTCAGGCGAGGTGCCTACCGTCAGCGTGCCCGCATCGACAAGCTTCGCTTCCGTTGCGGCGGCGCTTGCCGCCCCCGACGCACTTGCAGATGCGCTGCTCGAGCTTGCAGAGCTGGAGCAGCCTGCCAAAGCAACCACCATCAAAGCGGCCGCCGCGACAGCGATTAATTTCTTTTTCATTACCGTTCTCCTTGTTCCTTTTGCGCTACGCGTTTCGTCGTCCAAGTTTCTAGCGACAACGCATACGCACGATGTCTACGTTGCACGTTGACGGCCAAGCTTTGCGCTTGAGCCGTCGTGCGTTTTGCAAGGCGAACTATACGACAAAAACACACTGTCGTTAGATTTAATTAATAATTTCGTAACTTTATGCATTATTTTTATCGATAAGCGGTATTTTTTGCATTTTTCACTGGTATTTTTCGATTTTTATAAACTTGATAGGGAAACAAACGATTCGAACTATCACTCGAACCATTAACAGTGAGCGAAGAATCATGTCGCCAATCGCGCTCAACTCAGGCCAGCAGGCAGCAAAACGCGCTCAAAACGCACGCGAGAAATGCTGCACAGGTCAGTTTGTCAAAAAAATGCGACAAATGTGCAAAATATTCCTGTTCGGGGTAGGTCGATAGAGCTTTATTGGGGTCGCCTTGAAAAAACCAAAGAATGACCAAGCTTGTGAACTGGGGTTATATGAATCACCCATTATTAAGAGCGCGCGGCGATGAGCAGTTTGCGTCGAATCCGTGCTCCCACCTACCCCGAACAGGAATATTTTGCACATCGGAGCCGAAAAATCGACAAGCTGAGCCCGCGAGATCCATTTACCCCTAAGTTTCCACCACACCAACCAGTCGCCGCTTGTCAGGCGATAAAAGCCGCTGCCTTTCACCACATCCAAACGCCTAAAAACAAAGCAAAGAGGGATCGATAGGTTGTCTATCCTATAGACAACCTTGCGTATATACGCAAGCGCTCAGTGCATAGCAACGTAAGAAAGGAAAAACATGTCATCTTCCATTGAAGAACTAGCCGCGCTTAAGCAGCTCCTTGACCAGGGAGTTCTTACTCCAGAAGAGTTCTACGCCAAGAAAGCGCAAATCCTTGCAGCGCCGACACAAAACGAAACTACCGCTGTAGAGGAAGGCGGTACCGCTGGGTGGGCGATTCTTAGCTTCTTTTTCCCCATTGTTGGCCTCATTTTGTTCATTGTCTGGAAAGACTCAAAGCCTAAATCATCAAGAGCCGCAGGAAAAGGCGCCCTCATTAGCGTTATCGTAAGCATTCTTTTCTACGTACTCATTTGCTGCATAGCGTGCGCTGCCTCGTTGTCGTATTACTAAGAGGAACCTGAAATGGATGCCAAAACACTTAAAATGATTTCGGGCGGTACATTCGCTTTTGCTGCTTTGTTTGCAATCGTGGGCCTCTTCGCGACTATTTCTTCCTACTCTTCCCGCGAGATAAACCTGATCGCGCTGATAATTGTGTCGCAAATTGTCGAAATTATTCTGCTTGCATGCCTAGCGGACGGTTGCTTTGTAAGGCAGGATAAGCTGATTGGCTGCACTCTCGTTATCATGACCTTATTTTCCGCATTCTGTGGTGTTTTATCACTCGCAACAGGACTGTCGATGAGAGAGGCAATGGGTGTTTTGCCAACGAATTACATCGTATCCTTTTATCTTCAAGCAATAGGAGACTTTCTCTTCACCATCAGCGTAATACTGGGCGCTGTCTCAGCGTTGATCCAAAAGAGGTCCAAGAACCTTTGCCTTGCCTTCGCGATAATCGCCCTAGCTGCAGCGGCGGTATGGGTAATCGGAAGCGCACTTGGGCTAACGATTCTTAATGCGGGTACCTTAGTAACGCTTATGGAAGGCGTTGGCTTTTTTGCCCTTGGTATAAGCTATATGAAATCGATTAACGAGAAACAAGCGCACACCCAGAAGGCCACCATCGCAGCGCTTTCTTCCGCTCAGCTGTCAGACTACAAGCAGCTCCTTGACCAAGGAATCATTACGCAAGGGGAGTTCGACGAGCAAAAGAAGCGTTTTCTTCAAAGCTAGTCGCAAGAGCAGCAATTCAGCCAGACGCTAAACCAGCGATTTCACATACGTGATGTTTGCTTTATCTGCAAGCAGAAATCGTATAGGCCAGCATGCGAACTACTCAATAATGAAAGACCGAGAGACATTACTTTGCCTCTCGGTCTTTTATTAGACAGTCCGCTCAACGGGAGTCCGTGCGCAACCAAAAGCCTGCCGCAAACCATCTTGTCGAATAAAGTCAACAATTACGTCCAAATTGACGGTTCGGAGCAGATACAAAACCCGTTGCCATACCACTTGTTTTCGACAGGCAACCGTGACCTGGGCTTTTACCCTATCGAACCAGGAGAAGACCAACGAGACAGGTGGATTGACGATGCTTTTGGACCTTCGACCTGCCCCGAACCGTCGATTTTGGCGTTTTCGCGCCGAAAAATCGACAAGCTGGGCTCGCGCTGTCATTGCGAGAGTCTTCGAACCCGCATATTCGTCAATGGGCGCCAATTCGTCAAGCAGGAAAGCACGAAGGAGCCATGAACGCAACAAGGTCGCCTCGGAAGGCACGAAGCTTCCCAAAGCGCAACGATGCCGCCCGAGCAGGCCAAGTCCCAATCCCGATGTTAAAAAGACCCCGTCACTTTTTAACATCCGCGCACTTGCTGCGCAGCGGGGCGGGCGAGTTCATAGAACGCAACGGCACTTGCCGCCGCTACGTTTAGGGAATCTACCTGGTGATACATGGGGATGCACACCGTGAAATCACACGCCGCAATGGTGTCGTAGCTCAGGCCGTCGCCCTCGGTCCCCAAGACAACCGCCAGCTTGTCGCATGCCGCCAGCACGGGGTCACGCGGCGTAATGGAATCCTTGCGCAGCGCCAAAGCAGCTGTCTTAAACCCCAGCTCATGCAAGCGCGCCATACCGCCTTCGGGCCAATCATCGATGCGCGTCCACGGAATCTGGAACACCGTGCCCATGGAGCAACGCACCGCGCGACGATACAGCGGATCGTGACACTCAGGCGTCACCAGCACGGCATCCATACCCAGCGCGGCAGCCGAACGCATAATGGCCCCGACGTTCGTGTGGTTCGTGATGTTTTCCAGCACCGCCACACGATGCGCTCCTGCAAGCACATCCTCAAGCGATAGCGGCGCCGGCCGACGAAACGCACCCAGTGCACCACGCGTGAGCTCATAGCCAATAAGCTGCTCAATCTCACTGTGCGGAAGAACGAAAATCGGCGTTTCCGTATTTTGCGCATGCACCATATCAATAACATGCGCCGTGTTTTCCAGCATCTTCTCTTCCAAAAGAAGCGACTGGCACTCCATACCGCCCGCCAGCGCACGTTCAATGACCTTGGGCGCCTCGGCAATGAATATTCCCTTTTCGGGCTCCAGCTTGTTGCGCAGTTGCGCCTCGGTAAGGCGCGCGTAGGCATCAAGCAGCGGGTCGCTTACCGACTCAAGCCTGACCAGCATAAACTTGCCCCTCTACTTATCAATTTCCTCGCGCGGATCGTGCAAATCATTCGGCGGCACCACAATTTTGTCCCAGCCCATTTCCTTGAGCGCCTGCGCCGTGCGCCACGGCGGCGTGTTGTCCTCGAACGGCGCGCAGTAATTCAGCGCTTCGACCAGCGTCACGTTATGCATTAGGTCACCCATGGTGTCCACGTCGGGCACGGCCGGCAGATACAGCGTCGGCAGCCCCGCCTCGCGCGCTTTTTGGATATACGCAGGTAGAACGGTCAAACCCGAGGGATTGTAGAAAACACCCGTGTGGTCGAAATCGGTTTCGCGCGTCCAGCCAACAATGGAAACGCCCATTGCCTGGTCGGGAGCCAGCACAATGCCACCGCCATCAACGCCGTCAAGGGAATGCAGCATCTCGAAGCCGTTGATCACGTCCTTCGTGTGCAGCGCCGGCATATCGGCACCCATGGATAGAATGCAATCGGCGCCGCGCTCCCACGCTTGACGGAACGAATCATTGTAATGCTCGTCGAAGCTCTTGCCCGTATCACAGATAAATACCAGGTCACGAGGCCATTCGCCCGCATCAGAAAACAGTTTTTCCATAACGGCAACGTTTTTCTCGGGTGTGGTAGAAATAATAAGCTCGAACGTGTCGCGCACAATCTCATCTTCGGGAATGCCGTCTTCACGCAGCGCCATTACTTGCGCTTCGCTGTCCTGCTCCATTTTCGTCATGGCAGCGCAGCAAATCTCAACCACGTCGAACAGCATGCAGTGATACAGCGCCGATGCAACCTCGGGCTCGAAGATGCCGTCCTTCAGACG
>CAKUDT010000106.1 GCA_934645125.1 uncultured Eggerthellaceae bacterium | reverse complement strand
CAACAGCTTCACCGCTGAAATTGTTGACAAAAGGTGGGGTAATTTGTCAACAAATTAGCCGCCGATCTGGGACATTTTGCGCTTCGTGCCCACGGTGTTCTCGTTTTCCTTGGGCTTTTGGAACACGGCTTGCTCAAAGACGGCACGCGCGGCGTCTTCGCCACCTTCGCGCAACGCCGTTTTGATGTCCAGCTCATCGTCGCTGAACAGGCAGGTGCGCAGCTTGCCATCGGCCGACAAGCGCACGCGATTGCATTCGCTGCAGAAGTGGTTGGACACCGGCGAGATGAAACCGACCGTGCCTTGCGCGCCCGGGAAACGGTAATAGCGCGCAGGACCGCCGCCCCGGGGCTTGTCCTCGGTAGGCTCCAACGCGGGAATGCCCAGTTCAGCTGCGTGCTCGTTGATAACGCGCAGCATCTCTTCGCAGGAAATCACATCAGCTATGCCCCAACCGCTGCCATCGGTACCCGAGCTTTCGCCCACGGGCATATATTCAATGAAGCGCATATGCAGCGGACGGTCGATGGTCATCTTCGCGAACTCAAGAAGATCCTGGTCCAGGCTGCGCACCACCACGGCGTTCACTTTCACCGGATCAAGACCCACCGCAAAAGCTGCCTCGATGCCATCCAGCGTGGACTGAAGCTTGCCGCCGCGCGTCACGAATGCGAACTTATCGGCGTCCAGCGTGTCCAGCGAAATGTTCACGCGCGCCAGGCCCGCCTCTTTCAGGTCCTTCGCGAACTTGGGCAGCAACACGCCGTTTGTGGTCATCGAAATGTCCTCGATGCCGGGAATCGCAGCAATATCGCGCACGTTTTCCACCATGCCCTTGCGCACCAGCGGCTCGCCTCCGGTCAGGCGAATGCGCTTGATGCCACATTCGGCGGCAATGCGCGCGATGGTCACAATTTCGTGACCGCGCAGGATTTCAGCGGGACTCATAGAGACAACGCCCTGCTCAGGCATGCAATAGATGCATCTGAAATTGCACCGATCAGTTACCGAAATGCGCAGGTAATCGATAGTGCGGCCGAAGGTGTCTTTCAAGTCGCCCTCTCCTTCTGGAACTCTGAAGCCATTTTGGCAGGCTTCCAAACCATTTATCTTTTGTTCAGATTATAGCGAAGAAACCTTCTTTCGTGTGGCGCATATTCCTTACCGCGCATAAGAGTAGAGCGAAGCTGCGCGGCAACAGTCTATTTCGATACATCACCAGCCTGTTCGATGACCGCGTCCTTCAGCAACGCCTTTCGGCAAACAGACCACCAGATACATGCATCTTGTCGAAAAATCGGCGCCAATACGCTCAAATCAACGGTACGGGGTAGGTGAAAAGGTGCCTGTGACATTCTATCGCTTCTAATCAATTTAACGACCTGGGCTTTTATTGGCCCAATCTGCTCAAGACACCCTTTTTCGCCCTTTATTCACGCCCCTACCTGCCCCGCATCGTCGATTTGCGCGTTTTTGGACTGAAATTTCGACAAGATGAATCCAATAACAAGCTTTCGGGGAAACGAAAGACCCCAGCAGCGCGGCAGACTCAGGTAGAAAGGTGCCTGTCGCGTCCTTGCGACCCAGCCCCTATCCCAACAGGGCGGCGGCAGCAGCCATGCGTTCCGCGATAGGCACGCCAAAGGGGCAATTGTGCTCGCACGCATGACACGCCACGCACTTGCTTGCTTTCGCACGCAAAGCATTGTAGTGGCCCCGAATGGATTCGGGCACGCTTTCATGCAAAACGGCCAGGTCATAGTACTTATTCACAGTCGCAATATTAATGCCCACCATGCATGGCTGGCAGTGGCCGCAATAAATGCAATGGCCGGCGTAGGAATGCTGGGGCGCCGTGCGCAAAATGCGCGCGTAATCCAAGTTCTGGCGCAACGTGGTGTAGTAACCCAGAGCGTCCTCCAGGTGGGAAAGCTCGCTCATGCCTGCCATAACCGAGGCAACAGCAGGGCGATCAAGCGCGTAAGCAATGCACTGCGCGGGCGTCATGGCAACGCCAAAGGGGCTTTTCTCCGCATCAAGCAAACGACCGCCCGCAAACGGCTTCATAACGGTAACACCCACGCCAAACTGGGCGCATTCCTCGTAGAGCGCAGCACGTTCGGGGTTAATTCCGTTGCCTGCGCCCTTGAAATCGCCGAACATATCGTCCAAGCTGCCCGAAGATGGCATGGCGTCAAACGCAGGGTTCAAGCTGAACATGATGACCTCGATGAGCGGGTTTTGCGCCGCCGCGCGCGCCACGGCAACGCTGTGCGTGGAAATGCCCACATGGTGGATAACGCCCGTCGCGTGGAGCTCCTTCACGTAATCCAGATACGGACCGCCCGCCATGAGCGTGGTGAATTCTTCCACGTCGTCGATGAAGTGAATCATACCCAGATCAAGGTAGTCGGTCTGCAGCAGTTCCAGCTGGTCCTTGAACGCCTTCTTGACCGCGTCAATCTCGCGCGTGCGCACGTACTGGCCGTTTTGCCAGGTAGAACCAATGTGCCCCTGGATAATCCAATCCGCGCGATGCGGCGCCAACGCAATACCCAACGCCGCGCGCACCGATGGGTCGGCCATCCAGCAGTCCACAATATTCACGCCCGCACGCTCGCACGCCTGAACCAAGTCGTTCACACGCTGCTGCTCCCAGCCAGTAATCCATTCGGCGCCAAAACCAATCTCGCTGACCATCAGGCCGGTCTTGCCCAGTTCGCGGTATCTCATGGTGTTTTCCTCTCGTTGCTCTCTTAGGATTTAGGTGGCGAAGGATCCCAAAGACGAAGCCCGTCAGGACCGCATACAGGTGGCGAAGGGGGCGAAGGCGCAGCAGGCGCATTGCCCCACACCGCCGATGCCCCAACCGCACCAGCGCAGCGGGCGCATCCCCCGCGTCGGCAGCCCCGCCCGCGCCGCCGCAACTACACCGGAAGCTTGCCCAGCGAACATGAACGGTTCGCTTCCGTACGCAGCAAGACGCCCCTAAGCCGGCAGCTCGCCCGTTTCCAGCAAGCGCAAAAATGCCGGTTCATCCAAAACGGCAACACCCAGCGAAAGCGCCTTATCCAACTTCGAACCAGCCGCTTCACCTGCAACAACGTAGCTTGTCTTCTTTGACACGCTGCCGCTCACCTTCGCACCCATCGCTTTCAGGCGCTCGCCCGCTTCGTCGCGCGTCATGCCGCTTTGCACCAAGCTGCCAGTAAGCACGAATGTCAAGCCCGCCAGCTCATCGGTCACGTTTGCCGCCGCGGCTGCATCGGCCTGCATGTTCACACCCAGCTTGCCCAGGCGCTCAATGGTGGCCGCGTTATCAGGCGTGCGCAAGAAAACCCAGATAGAGTGGGCAATTTTCTCGCCGATGCCGTCAATGGCCGCCATGCTTTCCTCAGTTGCCGCCATCAACAGTTCCATGCTGGGGTAATTGCGCGCAATGACCTGCGCCATGTTCTTCCCCACGTGGCGAATGCCAATGCCGTTGATCACGCGCCAGAAGTCGCGCGTCTTGCTTTCCTGAATGGCCGCCGCCAGCTTATCGGCCGTTTTCTTGCCCAACGTAATGGCTTCTCCGTCTTTATTCGTGCGCCCCGTGCTCAGCAAGGAAAGCTCCACGGCATCCAGCGTGTAGAAATCGGCTACGTCGCGCACGCGGCCCGCCTTCAACAAGTGTCCGATGATTTCCTCACCCATGCCATCGATATCCATTGCCTCGCGGCTGGCCCAGTGAATCAATCGTTCAGCCGCCTGAGCTGGGCAATCAATGGAAATGCAGCGATAATCCACTTCGCCTTCCTCGCGCACCACATGGCTTTTGCAGCTGGGGCACTCCGTGGGCATGGTCCACGCGCGCGCGTCTTGCGGACGCAGCGACAGCACCGGACCCAAAATTTCGGGGATGACATCGCCCGCCTTGCGCACGATAACGGTGTCGCCCACGCGCACATCTTTGCGCTGGACTTCGTCCACGTTGTGCAGCGTAGCGCGCGCCACCACCGAACCAGCCACCGTCACGGGCACCAGCTCTGCCACCGGCGTGAGTTTGCCGGTGCGTCCCACCTGCACCGTAATATCGCGCAGCAGCGTGGTTTTTTCCTCGGGCGGGAATTTGAAGGCAATCGCCCAACGCGGCGCGCGGGATGTAAAGCCCATGGCGTCTTGCTGGTCAAAGTTGTTCACCTTCACCACCACACCATCGATGTCGTAGGCAAGCGCATCGCGCCGCTTCAGCGCATCGGCGCAAAAATCGCGTACTTCCTGGGCTTTCGTGCACAGCTTCACATCGGGATTCACATGGAAGCCCGCCGCGCGTAACCACTGCAGCAGCTCCCACTGGCTGCTCACATCAAGCGCACGCTGGTCGGCAATGGCGTACATGAACGTTGCCAGATCGCGCTGTGCCGTGATACCTGGATCTTTCTGGCGAAGCGATCCTGCCGCCGCATTACGCGGGTTCGCGAAGCCCTGCTTGCCCGCCAGTTCGGCTTCGGCGTTCAGCGCGGCGAAGCTGCTTTTGGGCATGTAGATTTCGCCGCGCAGCTCAAGCGAGCCTTCTGGGCGCGTGATAAGCGCCGCAGCATCGGGGGCAAGCGCAAGCGGAATGTCGGCCACGCTGCGGATGTTCACCGTCACGTCTTCGCCGGTAACGCCATCGCCGCGCGTGGCGGCGCGCACCAAACGGCCGTTGTCGTACGTGAGCGCAATGGACGACCCGTCGATTTTCAGCTCGCAGCACAGCGGCACCATGCGGCCGAAGAAGTCCTGCACGCGCGTCATCCACGCGTCCAGCTCGTCCAGGTCCATAGCGTTATCCAGCGAGTACATGCGCTGCTCGTGCGTAACGGGGCTGAACTGCTCGCTTACGTAGCCACCCACGCGCTGCGTGGGGCTTGATGCGTCTGCGAACTGGGGAAACTCCTGCTCCAGCTCTTTCAGCTCGCGCATAAGAGAGTCGTAGGCAGCGTCGGAAATTTCCGGCGCGTCCTTCGCGTAATACAGATACGTGTGGTGCTCAATTTCGGCGCGCAGCTTTTTGATGCGCGCAGCCGCCTCTGCTGCCGCGGGGTCTGCGGGAACAGCAGCTGCAGAAGAAACAGGCGAAGTGCCCGAGATTCCAGCAGCGCCTCCACCGTCAAGCGCTTCGAGCGCAGCGAGCGCTTCCGTGCCGACTGCCTCTCCATCAGCGCCTTCGCCAGCGGGCGTTTCACCGGCGATTGCCGGGTTCGTCGCGATCGTTTCGCCAGCCGCTCCTGCGGCAGCCGTTTCATCAGCGGCGATTTCAGCTACTTGTGCCGCACTATCTGCGGAATCCATATCGAAATCGAACAAACTTGCTTGTTCAGTCATAATCCACCTTCTTGGTAGTGCTTTAACAGCGGCTTCAACAGCATCTAAACGGCGCTTGGCAATTGCAGTTTCGAGCGCGCGTTCCAGCTCCGCCACTTCGCCAGCCCAGCATTCCCGAGTCCGTTGTGCCTTGACAGATTTTATCAGGAGTTCTGGGTACGATTAACAGTGCGCCAGCAATTCCCGAATTGCAGCAGGAATGCAGTCGATGACGTCTTCGGG
>CAKUDT010000105.1 GCA_934645125.1 uncultured Eggerthellaceae bacterium | reverse complement strand
GTCATACCAATGCTTCTTCTCTTCCTTTTTCTTTTCCGGTTTGTTGTCGGAACAAGTATCTTTCTCTTTTTCAATTGGGTGTTCTTCCGAGCACGCGCTTAACCGATTCATCATCGCAGAATCCACCAAGTCGCAGCAATAAAGTCCACTCACGCGAGTCAATGCTTCCATTATTTCAGCAGAATCGATATCACAGCACTGCTTTAAATTCTTCGCAGCAGCATATTTGTTTCCTTCCGCTTCAATCAATGCTTCAAGCACTACATTTGGGTCAAGGTTCCCTCGAGCCACTTTTTCTAGATTGAATGTTCTTTCTTTTTCAATCGCCTTATCGCTTGTTCGAGGATGAGAAAGCGGGATATGCCGATCATCATCTTTAATCTCGAAGGGCTCTTCCTCCAAAGTTGGACAACCACACCCACCGCAAAAAAGGTCCCCCTCGTAAATAACGGTTCCACATTTGGAGCATTTTTTCCAAGCCACTTTTGGATTCTTTATTAATGCAATTGCTTCCTTAGCTTTCTCTATTTCTTTTTTGTCAACAGGAAGGCTAATCCAATCACCCTGGCATTTGACCTTAATACATCCAGTGGCAAACAGTCCCCCATCTAATTGGACATCATCGATGAATAGAAGCGATATTACATTCCTTTTTGTGTCAATAAGTCTCGTGTCTTCAATGCTCCACTGCTTCTTTGTCCCTTGATTAAAGATGATTTTCATTAGCCAACTTCTCTCACTTAATAGTCACAAAAACCAATGTTTCTTCCGAACGACAAATAGTCCAGTATTTCTCAACCGACCTCAATTAATAACGCTGTCCGACCATGATAAGTTGTAACATAGGACATATTGAACCTCTATTTAAGCACCGCTTCCACCACGAGCTCACCTCATCTACGGTTCCCAGGGAAACAATAGTAATTTCTGGACTAGTGTTTACCACTACTTCTCTGAGTATCTACGTACGCTTTTGTTGGGAAAATCAAAATAATTAATATAAGGATTATCCGGCCTTACGTCTTTATTGTATAAATCAATCTCCTTTTTCGATGCATCTCTTACAGCAACAAGAAAGATCGATTTATCCTCCGCGGTAAAGAACACGTCAAATCCTCCAATCGTTCCCTGCACATACTGAAGAGCAGTATCTGATTTGAAGTTCTTTTCAGATAAGACCATGTCACCGCAGCCAACGTTGTCCAATATTTCGTAAGCAGCATCAGCCTCCTCTTCTGAAAAATCAAATGTCTGAACGAGCGCAGATTTTAAGGAGTCCCCCCTTTTAACCTCAATCGACGATGATGCCGACGAGACATCCGGCTCGAGGTTTTTCGCCGGTTGCTCAGAGCCCCCTCCAAACACGCCAGCAAGAACCAGCACAACCACTAAAACAACAGCGAAGCGGAAACAACCAGCTTTTTTACCGTCTTTCTTTTTATCGGTACAATCTTCTTGCCTTTCTTGGCTAATATCATTGCTTGCTTCAAGACCCCCTTCTACAGGCCCAAAGAACTCGGCTGAGCCGCATCCTTCCACCTCGCAACCACATGTTCTGCAGAACATATCACCATCGGATAGCAATGCATCGCACTTCACACAGTGTTTTGCGGTCACAGCAAACCTCCTTCGTTAAAAGCCTGCGGCTTTCTCTGCAAAAAAACACTGACACGAATCGAAGCTATTTGCGATCGTACTCTCCCTTTGCCAATTCATGCCCCGAGCACAAGAGGCACGAATTGCTTTCACTTCGTCATATCAGAGTGAGCACCATTCTATCATCTGCAAAACACGAAGTATACCTTGCGTCGGCACGTCAATTCACACCGAGTGCATCAACCAACCGCCAGCAAAACAAAAGCCGCGAAACAAAGGGCAGGAGCGAAGGGGAAGGTGGCGTCGCGGGTCGAAAGAGCAACTGGGCGTTCGTGGGAATTGGCAGCGGGTCGAGCATAAAACCGAGCGACAAACGTTTGCAGCAAAGCTTTTCCCGCAATAAAGACCAGCATGAGCACGCAAGCCGCAAGCAAGCAGGCAAGCGCTCCCTTAAACCCCAGGTAGAGCGCGAAAACAGCCAGCAGCTTTATATCTCCACCGCCAAACGAATCCCGCCCGCGCAAACGCTCGTACGCAAACGCCGCAAGAAGCAAACACACGGCAACGCCCGCAAAATCCGCCACGCCGCGCGCGACATACAGCAGCGCACACGAAATCCCTTGCTGCAATGCGGTCAGCACCACCGACAAAAGCCACACAGCCACAAGACAAGCCAAAAGCTGCGGCACAATAATGCGCTGGCGCACATCGTACCAAGAAATCGCAATTGCCAGCATTAAAAACGCCAGCAAGCAGGCACCTTCGCCCACAGTAACAACCAGCGAAAACACGCTTCGCCCCTTCCCCCTTCGCACACCACTCATCGCGATAAGTAACACAGCTGCAAGTCCACGCTCAATCAGCAGCCGATCTACAAACATAGGAAGAAGCATACGAAACGCCGCTATCAAAAACCTGACAAAAAGCCATCAAAACGGCGCGCACCGTTGACAGAAAACCAGCAAAACGGGCGAAATTCCTAACAAAAAGCTATCAAATAGCCTGAAGCTCCCAGCGCGTAGGTTGACAGTTTTGCCGCATATCGGCTTGTCAATCGGTTGCTCGTTTCCATCATGCAGCTTCGACCACGGCCTTTGTTGTGTGCAGCCTTGCTTGACACCCTACGTTTGGTGGTAGAATGACAGGAAACACTTTTCCTTGGGAGGAAACAATGCTCATTTCAACAAAGGGCCGCTACGCGTTACGTATGGTAATAGCCCTTGCAAAACTGGAAAAAGAAAAGAAGGCGCCTGTTTCGCTCAAAGACATTGCCGAAGCGGAATGCGTTTCCATGAAGTACTTAGAACAACTGGCTCGCTGCCTTTCGAACAAGGGCATTATCACCAGCTCGCGCGGTAAATATGGCGGATACCGCCTGTCTGACCAGCCTAAAAACATTCTCGCGGGCGATGTTCTACGCGCAGCAGAAGGATCAACTGCGCCTGTTTCTTGCTTGGAAGGGGGCACTCCCTGCCCTCGGCAAGACGTGTGCACCACCGTATCGTTCTGGCGCGGGCTTGATGCCGTTATCGAAAAATACATTGACAGCGTTACCCTTGCCGATCTGCTGAAGGAGTAGATTCGGCATTTCCCGTACGAACGTAAGCTGATTCAAGAACGCTTCAGCGCATCCGCTCATTCGCGCATCGAACACGCGATATAACCTGCGAAAACAAAAGCGCGCAGGCAGAACCGCAATTCAACAAATACGGTCCGCTTTTGTTACAGTTAGGGGTACATTTCGCGCATGGACACGAGCGACATGCGCGTTAGAGTAAACTAAGGCAGTATGCAAACTATCGGAGGACTTCCATGGACATTGGCGCTACCCTACCTATTTGGAGCATTATCCCCTTTGCGGGCATGCTTCTTTGTATTGCAATCCTGCCTTTGACGAAACTCGCCGAATGGTGGGAGCACCACCAACTGCACGTTGCCATTTTCTGGTCGCTTGTTTTCCTGATTCCATTCACCATTGCCTACGGAATGCACGAAACCGGCTACGAACTTATGGAGTCGGTTGTTCTTGACTACATTCCCTTCATCGTATTGCTGTTGGGGCTGTTCATTGTCACAGGCAACATCCACGTGGCGGGTACCATTCCCGGCACCACGCGCAACAACGTGATCATGCTGGCCATCGGCACATTCCTGGCAAGCTGGGTGGGCACCACGGGCGCCGCCATGCTTCTGATTCGCCCTGTGCTGCGCGCAAACGTGTGGCGCCGCAACAAGACGCACATCATTGTGTTCTTCATTTTCCTTGTTGCCAACATGGGCGGCTGTCTGACCCCCTTGGGCGATCCGCCGCTGTTCCTGGGCTTTTTGCGCGGCGTGCCGTTCTTGTGGACCATGGAACATATCTGGCACATTCTGATTCTGAACACCGTTCTTCTTTTGGTGTTGTTTGCCCTGATTGACAATCATTTTATCAAGAAGGAAGGTAAAGAAGGCCTAGAGGCTTTGGAGCTTGAGCGCAAGGCCATGGGTCGCGTTCCCTTCCGCATTGAGGGCGGTCACAATGTGGCGTTTTTGGCGCTTATTATTCTTGCGGTTATCCTGAATGGCACCATCCCGCAAATCGATTCCTTCCTGGATGCAAAAGGCCAGGTCGTTGGCATTGATGTCTACGAAGGCATCCATCTGGGCATCAATTACTTCTCGCAGATTATCTTGATTGCAATTGCAGCGGGTCTTTCTTGGTACACCACAAAACCCGTGCTGCGCGAGAAGAACGACTTCGAGTGGGGCCCCATTGCGGAAGTCGCCAAGCTGTTCATTGGCATCTTCATTACCATGATTCCGGCTCTGGCGCTGCTACGCACGTACGGCGGCGAACTGGGAATCGACTCCCCCGTAAAATTCTTCTGGATCACCGGCGCGCTGTCCAGCTTCCTGGATAACTCCCCCACCTATGTGGTATTCCTGACCACGGCGGGTGCGTTGGGCGCCGCCGAAGGCGTTGCAACCACGGTGGGCATCGTTGCGCCCGAAATCCTTCTGGCCATTAGCGCAGGTGCCGTGTTCATGGGCGCTATCACCTACATTGGTAATGCGCCGAACTTCATGGTCAAGAGCATTTCGGAACGTTCCGGTGGCGTGAAAATGCCCAGCTTCTTTGGTTATATGGGCTGGTCATGCGCGATTTTGATACCACTTTTCATAATTGACACCCTCGTATTCTTCCTATAGCACTGAAAGGTCATAAGCAGGCCATGCTGTATTCTGAACTGGTGAATTCACCCGAGAAAATCGATCGGGTTATTGACGCGTACATAAACGAGCATTGGGAAGACGTGCTGGCGGATTTGCAAACGCTCATTGCCATTCCCAGTTTCCGCGAAGATAGCAAGGCGAACCCGCAGAAAAACGCGCCATTTGGGCCCAGTCCGCGTCGCGCACTTGATGCCGCATTGGAGATTGCCGGTCGCATGGGCTTCGAGACACACGATGTAGATGGCTACCTTGGTTACGCGGATTATTTAGGCGAAGAAGCCGCCGCAGATGCAGGCGTTGCTAACGCGACGGGTGCGGGCGATGTCGGCGTGGCGAGCGCAATGGGCGCCACGAATGCAAAAGCGAGCGGGGATGCTCGCGCAGACGAGCGTACGGGTACAGAAACCCGACGTCGCCAAATTGGCATCATCGGCCACGTGGATGTAGTTCCTGCGGGTCCTGGTTGGAATGTAGAACCGTACGCCGTTACGCGCAAAGACGGCTTTTTGCTGGGACGCGGCATTGCCGACGATAAGGGACCCGTTGTTGTTGCGCTGCACGCCATGAACGTTTGGAAGCAGCTTGGCGTGACGCTTCCCTATGACCTGCGCTTTCTTTTCGGTGCAGCAGAAGAAACGGGTATGGAAGACGTACCTTACTACCGCGAGCGCTTCCAAGACCCCGACTTTCTTTTCACGCCCGATGCGGAATTCCCCGTGTGTTATGGCGAAAAGGGCCACTACGATGGCACACTGGTAAGCAGGCCCTTGCAGAACGG
>CAKUDT010000104.1 GCA_934645125.1 uncultured Eggerthellaceae bacterium | reverse complement strand
GAAATCGAAGCAGTTTGCGGCAAGCCCAGCGCTTGCGAAAAATAGCCTCAATAAATATACCAGTTCAAAGCTATTCTCTGTTGAGATATGTTTTAATTTCCGATTGATGTCAAATGCCAACCTACTTCCAACCTTATGCAACTTCGAATTTGACGCCGTTTTTCCAACAACATGCTTCCAAATCGCCCGAAATGTTAAAAAGACCCCGTCACTTTTTAACATTAGGCAAGGCGGGAAGCGCGCACAGCTACAAGATGACCGTCGGCGTCTTCGAAAAGGCAGAGCTTGCCATCGCGACCCGCGCAAAGATGCTTGAACGTTGCAACCTCGGCAGGGGCAGGTCGTGCCGGCACGTCAAGCAGCTCGGGAATCTCGTTGCCAGCAGCACCCGTTGCCGTCGAAGCATTCATGTCGGAAGGCTCCCCCGCAACACCCGACGCGGCAGTGACAACAACACCGAAAGCTCCGCCGGCAACAAAATCGCCAGCGGCAAAAGCGGCGTTATCACCTGGGAAAACGTCATCCGCTGCCCTTAAACTCGAAGGCAATACAACTTCCTCCAGTTCATCACCGTCAAACATTTCCGCATCATCAAGAGCCGCAGCAGAAAAGCCTGCCGAAGTTGCCGCACAATCAACACCCGCAGCACAGGTGGCACGCGCAGCCAAGCCCGATTCCCTGGACACAGACGCAACGCCCTCCGTGGCTACGATCATGCCCGATGCCGTTTCGCACGACTCCATTTCTTGCTCGGAAAAACCAAGTTCATCGGCAAAAGAGAGCCTTTTATGAGCAAGCTCCTGCAGTTCTTTCATGGCGCGCACGACCGCAGAATCACTACATTTACCCAGGTCATCTGCTATTTCCGCCACGCGCTCCCACGCGCGCAAGTTCTCTTCTTCCTCGCGGCTGCGAAACGCATCAAGTCCACGCGCCTGCCTTATTTGAGCGGCATCGCGAAAAGAATTCGTCAGCTTCATAGCGCCTCCTGAACTGCTGCTTTCGCAGCACCCGCCGCATCTACAACGGGAGCATAGGGACAGCGCTCGCCCTCGTAGTCAACAGACCAAAACACCAGGCCGCACGCGGGAGCCGTTTCGCCCGCCGCGCTGCGATCACATGCCGCCAAAACGCGTTCAATCCACTCCGGCTCACGATGACCTGCGCCCACTTTCACAAGCGTGCCCACCATTGTTCGCACCATGGAATGCAAAAACGCATTGCCTTTCACGGTGATTACCAGCAGGTTCTCGCCCATCACTTGCGCGGGCTCTACCTGCACTTTTTCCACATATCGAAACGTCGTTTTGTCTTTCGCGGAAGCCGCTAGGCAAAACGATTTGAAGTCATGCTCGCCTTCCAGAAGGCGTGCCGCTTGCTGCATGGCTTCAACATTCAGCGGCTTGGAGATATGCCAGCTGTAGTCGCGCATAAAAAGCGGCAGAACGGGGTCGATGCAGATATGATAATGATACTCTCGCGATACAGCATCAAAACGCGCCGAAAAGCCTTCAGGACGCTCCTCGATGTTTTTCACAACAATATGCTCATGCGTCAAAGCGTTCAGCGAACGCAGCAACGTGCGCTGTGACCTTCCCCTGACTGCAGCAACAGGAACCGAAAACGACACGACTTGCTCGCGCGCATGAACGCCCGCATCGGTTCTACCTGCGCAAACCGTCAAAACAGGCTGCTTGAACAGCAGCGAGAGCGCTTCCTCGACGTTCCCCTGCACCGTAAGCTGACCCGGCTGCCGCGCAAATCCTGCGAAGGGCGCACCGTTGTACCCGAGCGTCAAGGCGTACGTGCGCAGCGGCTCGTCCGCGGGCATCGCGCCAGGCGCCTCCGCCGTAGCCACACCAGTACCCGACGCGCCCAGCACCGTGACACCCGCCGCACCCGCAACCGGCACAGCAGCACCCGCAAGCGCCGCCATATCCTTTCCCGCGCAACTACCCATGAAGCACGTCTCTTCCGAACAAGCGCGAAAGCTCCAGCGCCAACACGCGCGACGTGGCATCCACGTGAACCGGCAGCTCCGCGCGGAACCGGCGCCCGTCGCCTTGCGTATACAGAAGCGACACGCCATCGCTTCCCGGGAATTGCTTCAAAAGCGCCGTGAGCTTCATGGAAACATCCAGGTTGTACTCATTCGAATACACGCTAATCTGCATGTGCAGCGGTTTTGCCTGCTCATCGCCCAGTTCAATCGCTTCAACCTCGTACGCGATAATTTGGCTTCCGCGATCGCCGCATTCGAACTTGCCTTTTATCTTCACCACGGCGTCTTCCACAATGGCATCGGCAAAGTCGCTGTATTTGAAGCAGATGCACTCCATGGAGCCCGAAGTGTCCTCAAGCGTGAACGTTGCCATGCGGTTGCCGGTTTTCGTCAGCTTCGTGGTTACGCTGCTCACCATGCCCACGAAATCGCCGTTACGAATCTCCTTCGTACGCTCGGACAACTCGCCCATGGTGAATTTCGACATGCGCGCCAGCATGCGTTCGTACGGCTGCAGCGGGTGCTCCGAAACGTAGATCTTCATGATCTCTTTCTCGAAGGCAAGCTTCGTGCGCTTATCCCACTCAATGCCATCGGGAGGCGGAACTTCCTCTTCGAAACCAGATTCTTCGTCTTCACCGAACATATCGAACATGGAAACCTGGCCCGCGTCGCGGTCGCGCTGGCGTTTCGCAGCATTTTCCAGCAGGTTCGTGTCATCGACAAAGCTCATCAGCTGCTTACGCGTGTAACCCGTCGAGTCGAACGCGCCGCCTTTGATCAGGGCTTCAAGCGTCTTGCGGTTATAGCACTTCGAGTCCAAGCGGTTCACAAAATCGTGCAGCGAGCTATACGGGCCGTTCGCCTTGCGCTCCGCAACAATCGCTTCCGCCACGTTGCGACCCACGCCGCGCACGCCAACCAAGCCGAAACGAATGCCTTCGTCAACAGGGGTAAATTCCTCGTTCGACTGGTTCACATCCGGCGGCAAAACCGGCGTGCCGTTATGGTTGCAGCTGGCAATGTAGCGAATCAAACGATCCGTGTTGCCCATGTAACTGGAAAGAACAGCCGCCATGAACTCGTTCGGATAATGCGCCTTCAGATACGCCGTGCGCATAACCAAAATGGCGTACGCAGCCGAGTGCGACTTGTTGAACGCGTACTTAGCGAACTTCTCGGCGTCGTTCCAAATCTGCTCGGCAATTTCCAGTTTGTAGCCGTTCGCAACGGCGCCCGTATTCCATTCTTCCTTCAGCTGACGCATAACGTCGAGCTTTTTCTTACCCATTGCCTTACGCAAAACGTCGGAACGACCTGCGGAAAAGCCACTCATGACCATGGAAACCTGCATGATCTGCTCTTGGTAGACCATGGTGCCGTACGTTTCTTCCAGAATGGGCTTCAGGCGCTCGTCGTAGTAGTGGACCTCGGTTTTGCCGCTCGCGACCTTGATGTAGTCCTCGACCATGCCGGACTCCAAAGGACCCGGACGGTTCAACGCAATGGAAGCAACAATATCGGAAAAGCGACGCGGAGGAAGGCGGCTGAACAGGCTTACGTATAGCGCGCCTTCAACCTGGAACAGGCCATCCATGTTGCCGCTGCGCATAAGTGCGTAGGATTCTTCGTCGCCCTCGGTCGGAATCTTTTCGGCAACCAGATTCAGGCCGTATCGCTCATTCACATTGCGGCACGCGCGGGAAAGAACGCCCAGCGTACGCAGGCCCAGGAAGTCCATCTTCAAAAGGCCCAGCTCAGGCGTGTAGTGACCGTCGTACTGCGTGATAATGCCGCCGCCCTTGGTGTCGCGCTTTACCGGCACGTGGTCGGTCATGGGGTCGCGGCAGATGATGGTTGCGCAGGCATGCACGCCTTCGCCGCGCACGTGTCCTTCAATAGCGCGCGCGTCATCAACAACCGCCTTCACCTCGGGGTCGTTTTCGTATTCCTTCTTGAAGTCGGGGTTCGTCTCCAGCGCCTTGTCGATGGTAATACCCAGCTCATCGCCGATAAGCTTGGCAACTTTGTCGCCCACGGCATACGGATACCCCAGCACGCGCGCAGCATCGCGCACGGCGTTTTTCGCCTGCAGCTTGCCAAACGTGATAACGCCGGCAACGTGGTCTTCGCCGTAGACCTCCTTGATGTGGTCGATAACTTCCTGGCGACGTTCATCTTCGAAGTCAACGTCGATATCGGGCATTTCCACGCGTTCCGGGGAAAGAAATCGCTCGAACATCAGGCCGTTGGGAATGGGGTCAAGATCGGTAATGCCCATGGCATACGCAACAACGGCGCCTGCCGCAGAGCCACGACCAGGACCAACGCCAATACCTTGGCTGCGCGCCCACGAAATGTACTCCTGAACAATCAGGAAGTACGCCGGGAATCCCTGCTGGATAATAATGCCCGCTTCGTATTCGTACTGCTTCCACAC
Source organism: uncultured Eggerthellaceae bacterium (assembly GCA_934645125.1). Taxonomy (GTDB): domain Bacteria; phylum Actinomycetota; class Coriobacteriia; order Coriobacteriales; family Eggerthellaceae; genus CAKUOV01. The sequence goes on along the minus strand of CAKUDT010000104.1, from coordinate 1,250 downwards.
GTTTTCTGGCACCGGGTCGCCGTAACGCTCCTTCAGACCCTTCTCGATTTGCTTGCGGAAGTAGCTGACTTCCGTTTCGCCTTCGGGCAAGGGGAAGCGAGGAAGGATCTGCGTGCGGTCAAGGACGACATCGACTTTTTCCGCGAGCTCGACGGTATTATCGCAAGCCTCGGGGAAGTCCTTCAGCGCCTCGCGCATCTCTTCTTCGGTTTTCATGTAGAACTGGTCGTTCGAGAACTTCATGCGCTTGGGATCATCGAACGTTGAGCCCGTGCCAATGCACAGCATGACGTCTTGCGCGCGCGCGTCTTCCTTCAAAAGATAGTGGAAGTCGTTCGTCGCGATGGTTTTCAGGCCGCACAGCTTTGCGATTTCCGTAAGCTGCACGTTCAGGTCGTGCTGCGTGATGCCGCCATCGGTTGTAAGGCCCTGGTCCTGAAGCTCAATGTAGAAATCGCCCGGCTCGAAAGCGGACGCGAATTTCTTGGCCCACTCTACCGCTTCGTCGAAACGGCGGTCATCCAGAAGCTTGGGGACAAGACCCGCGATACAAGCGCTCGAACCGATGATGCCCTTGCCGTATTTCTGCAGCATGGCAAACGTCGTGCGCGGCTTGTAATAGAAGTTGTCAACATGGGATTCAGAAACCAGCTTCATTAGGTTCACATACCCCTCGTTGTTTTTTGCGAGCAGCAGCAAGTGGTACAGCGCGGGTTTGCCATCGCGACGAAGCTCATCGTCAGTGGTGAAGTACACTTCGCAACCATAGATGGGCTTGACTTTTTTCCCCGTCTCTTTTTCAACGGCCGCGCAGGCGTCGCACAGCTCGGGCACGCCCGACATTACGCCGTGGTCGGATATTGCCACAGCGGGCATTCCCAGGTCAGCGGCGCGTCGAACCATATCTTTGATATGCGTTGCGCCGTCGAGCAGCGAATATTCAGTGTGATTGTGCAAGTGAACAAATGCCATGAAACCGTCCTTGAAATGAAGAAATCCAAAGCGCCCCGCCGCTGTTTTTGCACAGCGACGAGCCTAGTTTGCAGACTTCTAATCATACCAGCATTGCCGCGCAAGCCCTATCGAACAAACGATGGTTTTTAAGAAAAAAGAAGAAGGCGGCGGCTTTTGCATCACGTAAAGGCTCATACGATTCGATACCTTAATTGTCAAATTAACGGAAGTGTATTAAGATTCACTTCCGTTAATGCATATGAATCGGAAGTGAATTCGTCGGGAGGGACCCGTGT
>CAKUDT010000103.1 GCA_934645125.1 uncultured Eggerthellaceae bacterium | reverse complement strand
CCGCGTTTTATGCGCTTGCCAGGGCGCGAATGCGGTAGCGCACGCCCAGTTCATCGCAAATCTTTTGACATGCCGCTTCTTCTTCGTGGCTGATGGTGGTATCAACGGTGGTCATTACCACGTTCGGAACGTATTTGCGCACTTCACGCGCGAAATCAAGCATGGCATAAAAAGACTGCTCGCCGAATTCGCTGCGTACATTTTCCTGGTATTTTTCTGCCGTAGGGGCATTCAGGCTAATGGACACGGTGTCGATGATGCCTTCGAACTCGGGGCAAATGTCGCGTTTGTTGATAAGGCATCCTTGTCCGTTCGTGTTGATGCGCGTTGGCAAGTGATAGCGGCGCTTCACTTCGGCTGCAACCTGTTTGAGCACGTCAAAAGCGCAGGTTGGCTCGCCGTAGCCGCAGAATACCACTTCGTTGTAGCGGCTCATGTCCTGCTCATCGAATGCAGCCATGACCTCGGTGAAATCCGGCTCGTGTTCAAGCCATAAAACGTTGCTTGCTCCGTTGCCGTCGCTGCCTACGCCGCTTGCCTTGCGCCGAATGCAAAACGTGCAGCCGCAGCTGCAACGATTCGTCAGATTAACATAAAGTCCCTGGTAAACGGGGTAAACGATAGTTTGAGATGTGCTGTTTTCCATGGTCTCGCCGCTTTGTGATGCTCTCTTGCTGCGCGCAACTTTCCTGTTGCGTCGCCGTGCCTGTGCTTCTTATTTGCAGATGTCGCCTACGCCGTTTAGGATAACGCGCGGCTTGAACGGATATTGTGCCACGGTTTCCAGGGTAGACACGCCAGAAAGTACAAGAGCGGTTTCCATGCCGGCCTCAATGCCGCCAATCATATCGGTGTCCATGCGATCGCCAATCATCACGGAGTCTGCAGAGTGAACGCCCAGAATTTCCAAGCCCGTGCGCATCATCAGGGGATTTGGCTTACCTACAAAGTACGCATTCACGCCCGTTGCAACTTCGATGCTTGCCACCAACGCTTTGCACGCAGGCTTGAAACCGCCCTCAATGGGGCCAGTAATATCGGAGTTTGTGGCAATAAGCCCCGCGCCCTTGTTCACCAGGTTCATGGCGTTTTTGATGTGCTCAAAGCGGAAGTCATCGGTTTCGCCCACTACCACGTAGTCGGGGTCAACGTCGTTGTATGCAATGCCTTCGTCGTAGAGTGCGTTATGCAGGCCGTGATCGCCAATGATGTACGCGCTGCATCCGGGCTTTTGCGAGGACAAGAACCGGGCCGTGGCCAGTGCGCTGGTGTAGAAGTGTTCGGGCTCAACGTCAATGCCCATGCGGTGAAGCTTCATGTGCAGCTCAAGCGGGGTTTTGTCGGAGGCGTTCGTAAGGAACAAGTAATGCTTCCCCTGCTTTTTGAACCAAGCGACTAGCTCTGCTGCGCCGGGAAGCGCCTGGTTGCCGTGGTAGATCACGCCATCCATGTCGCAGATGAAACCGCTTTTCGTGCGGATATCTGCCAGCGCCTCTTCCTTTTGCGCTTCAAGTTTTACCTGCTCAGCGCAGGTTTTGCAGACAGCTTCGACTGCAGTGGCGTCCGCCATCGTTGTGGCGCCCGCTGCACCCGCGCCCGCTGCACCTTGGCCAAGCTCGTTGGCGCCAGATGCAGCTTCGGCGGCTGTTTTCATTCCAGTTTTTGTTTTCTCTTGTGTCATGTAATCTTCTTTCACGTCTATCTGATTAGCCGAAACGTCCGGAAACGTAGTCGGCGGTTCGTTTGTCTTGAGGATAATTGAAAAGCTGTCCTGTAGGGGCGAATTCCACTAAATCGCCCAAAAGGAAGAATGCTGCGTGGTCGGACACGCGCACTGCTTGCTGCATGTTGTGCGTAACCATGATCACGGTGTACTTCTCTTTCAGTTCGCCTACCAGTTCTTCGATCTGACCGGTTGAAATGGGGTCCAAAGCACTGGTGGATTCATCGAGCAACAGCACTTGCGGCTTGACTGCCAGCGCGCGCGCAATGCACAAACGCTGCTGCTGGCCGCCGGATAGGCCCAACGCGCTCTTCTTCAGGCGGTCCTTCACTTCGTTCCACAGCGCCGCGCCGCGCAGCGATTCTTCAACGATGGCATCCAGCTGCTCTTTGCTGCGAATTCCGTGGACCTTTGGACCGTATGCCACGTTCTCGTAGATGCTCATGGGGAAGGGGTTCGCTTTTTGGAACACCATGCCCACGTTCTTGCGTAGCGCGGTGACATCGACTTTCGGTCCGTAGATGTCCTGTCCGTTGAACAGAACCTGGCCCTCAATGCGCACGTTTTCTACCAGGTCTTGCATGCGGTTGAGCGTTTTCAGGAACGTTGATTTGCCGCATCCGGAAGGGCCGATCAGCGCGGTTACCTGGTTTGCCGGAATGTCGATGTTGATGTCGTGCAGTGCATGATGCGCGCCATACCACAAGTTCAGGTTTGAAATTTCGAAGCTGATAGGCAGGTTGCTGGTTGGGGTCGCAGTGGTCGCAGTGGTCGCAGCAAGTGCTGTTGCGGCGGGTTCTGCGGTCATAGTGACTGCATTGGTAGTGCTGGTCATACTAGTTCTCCTTATGCTTAAGTTTGGAAGATGCCAAGTTAGCGGCAAGATTCAAAAGAAGGGTGAGCACCATGAGGATGGTTGCTACCGAAAACGCCACGTTGAGCTCGCCGCGCTCCGTTGCGTACACGTACAGGGCCACGGTCAGCGTTGCGCTGGAAGACTGCAAAGCGGTCATAAAGCTGTTCAGGATCAGGCCGAAACCAGCCGTGTACAGTAGGGCGGCGGACTCGCCCACAATGCGCCCGACAGCCAAAATGCAGCCGGTCGCAATGCCGTTCATGGCGTTGGGCAGAACCACGGTGCGCACCATGTGCCATTTGCCGCTTCCCAAGGCAAGCGAGCCTTCGCGGTAGGAATCGGGGATGGTCTTCAGGCTTTCAAGCGTGTTGCTGATGATGGTAGGCAAAACCATAACAACCAAGGTCAGGCCACCTGCCAAAACGCCTGCTTGCAGGCCCAGCAGCTGAATGAAGAACAGCATGCCCACCAGGCCAAAAATAACAGAAGGGATGCCGGTCAGCGTTTCAACGGCAAACCCGATGATGCGCACCAAGCGCTTGTTCGTGGCGTATTCGTTCAGGTAAACCGCAGCGCACACGCCCAAGGGGATCACAATGACCATTGCCACCAGCACAATGTAGAGCGTGTTCAGGATGTTCGGCAGAATGCCAATGGTGTCATGCACGTAGCTTGTTTGCGTGGTAAGCAGCTCGGTAGTGATGCCTGGCACGCCGCGGTAGAAGATGTAGCCGATGATTGCGGCCAGAACCACGCACACCGCAATGCCGCTTCCGTACACCAGGCCGCGCAGCAAGACGTCTTTTGCGTGACGCGCCGGGGAAATTCTGTCTTCTGCTTGGTCGAATTCGGCGGCTTTGTCGCGCGCGCTCTTCTTGGGCGAAAACTGCGCTGCCTGCGCTATCTTGTCGCCGGCGTTATTCATGCCGTTTGCGGCTTTCTGCAGCGGCGTGGGGGACATAACGCCTTCGCCCGCGCCCGCGGTTGCTTGTTGGAATTCTTGTTGCATTAGTCTTCCTTTCGGCGGGTGATCAGGTTAAGCACCACGTTGACCAGCACAATGAACACGAACAGCACCAATCCAATGGAGAACAGCGCTTCGCGGTGCAGGCTTCCGTACGATGCGTAGGACATTTCGCTGACAATGGCGGTGGTTAGGAAGCGGACCGAGCCGAAGAGATCGGGCATGTTCGCTACGTTGCCCGCCACCATGATGATGGCCATGGCCTCGCCCAGCGCACGACCCACGCCTTGAATGACGGCGGTTGCAATGCCGCTGCGGGCGGCGTGCAGCGAAACTTTGAAGTACGTTTCGGTTTTCGTGGCGCCCAGTGCCAGCGAGCCTTCTTCGTATTCTTTCGGAACGGCATCAAGCGCAGTGGACGAAACGTTGACGATGTAGGGCAGAATCATGATGGTTAACACCAGAATTGCGGCAAGCAGCGTAGCACCGCTGGAAAGGCTGAAAGCGTGTTGAATGGCGGGAACCAGCACGATCATACCAACAAGGCCATAAACGACCGAAGGAATACCAGCAAGCAGCTCAACAGCACTGCGGATGACGCGGCCCGACTTCTTTCCTGCGTACTTTGACAAAAACATTGCGGTGAACAGGCCCAACGGCAAACCGATAACAAGTGCGCCAAGCGTGCCGTATACGCTGGTCAAGATGAAGGGCAAAATGCCGTACTGCTCTTTGCCGGGGTTCCAAACTTGGCCCAGCAGGAAGTTCACGGGGCCGATTTCTGCAATGGCGGGAATTCCCGATGCAATCAGATAAGCGGTGATACCCACCACGAAAGCGACGGAGAGCATGCCGCAGGCGAAAAATACGCCGTTGAACACGACCTCGACGAATTCTTTTCGTTTCATGTTGTGCATTCTCCTTGTGTTGCAACTATTGATCCGGATGTTTATGCGCGCTTACGCTTTGGTTTGCAGCGCGTGCGCGCCGACGTGTGCTGTTGTGCGTTGCTGCGTGCAGGTGTTGCGCCATCGTGCAAGCGCTGCGTCAACGCCCGGGCTCAAGAAAAAGCCGGACGCGGTTGCATCACGTTCGATGCGCGCATCCGGCTTTCGGTCAGTGGGTGATTAAGCGGCGGTCGGTACAGCGCCTGCTTCGCGGATGAGCGATGCCGCATCCATGCTGGTGGCGAACTCAATGAACGCTTGAGCAGCGGGGGAGAGCTGAGCATCTTCCGAGACGATGAAGTTGAACGGGCGCTGGATCTTGTAGCTGCCGTCAAGAACCGTAGCCTCGGAGCAAGCAACACCGTCAACCGTGACAGCCTTCACGCCGGTCTTGCCTTCAACGGAGGACAGGGAAGCGTAGCCGATGGCGTTCTTGGAGCTGGATACAGCAGTGATAACAGCACCGGTAGAGGTGAGTTCCTGTTCAAGCTTGCAGGAGTCCTTCGTGCCGGTAATGGACTCAAAACCATCGCGGGTGCCAGAACCGCTCTCGCGGCCAATGCAGGAAATCTCCAGGTCAGAGCCACCTACTTCGCTCCAGTTCGTGATCTTGCCGGTGAAGATGTCGCTTATCTGCTGCAGGCTCAGGTTGGATACGCCCGAATCGGCGTTTACGATAATGGCAATGCCGTCAAGCGCAACGGTGATGGACTTCAAGCCGGTCTCGGAATCCTTCAGCGCGCGGGAGGACAGGCCCACATCGCAGCTTTTGTTCTTGGCGCTCTCAATGCCGGTGCCCGAACCCGTTGCATCGTAGGTAATGGTCACGCCGCTGTTGTCGCCCATGAAGGCTTCGGAAAGCGTGCCGATTACCTTCTCCATAGAGGTCGAGCCGTTCGTAGAAATGGTGCCCGAAAGCGCGCTTGATGATCCCTGGGCAGATGCGCTACCCGAAGTGCTTGCGTTCGAGCTTCCGCAACCTGCCAGCGAGGCTGCGAGCAGGGCGCATACTGCAGCACCTGCAAAAATCATGCCAATACGATTAAATTTCATGACATTCCTTTCAATATTTCGACGTATGTCGTGCACGTGTTTGTGCTTCGTGCTCTCTTTTGCGGTCCTCTTTTTGACCTGTAGCTATTGAAACGCCGCCTTGAAAAGAACATGTCAGAGGGATGTCAATCTCGCATCACGCTTTTGTCACGAATTTGCAAAGTGAAGGGCTCTAGGAGGGATTCGAAAAGCCCCTGACTCGTTTATGCGGGTCAGGGG
>CAKUDT010000102.1 GCA_934645125.1 uncultured Eggerthellaceae bacterium | reverse complement strand
CCCAGACGGTTGCCCACACGCGCCGCGTCAAGCGCCGCCCACATGCACTTCTCCGTAACATCCAGCAAGCGCTGCTTTTCTTCGGAGATCTTGCCAACCGCATACGTCCACGCGTTATCGCCAACCCAGCCGTCAACGATTGCGCCCGTGTCGATGGAAATGATATCGCCATCGTGCAGAATACGCGTTACCGACGGAATGCCGTGAACAATTTCCTCGTTGATGGAAGCGCAGATAGAACCTGGGAAACCACCGTACCCCTTGAACGCGGGAATGCCGCCTTCCAAGCGAATGATGGTCTCGGCAATGTTGTCCAGCTCCAACGTGGAAATGCCCGGCTCAATTCTTCTGCCCACTTCGCGCAAAACCTTCGCGGAAATACGACCTGCTTCCTTCATGGCCTCGATCTGCGCGGGGCTCTTTTTAATAACAGCCATACGATGCATGCCTTTCTCTAATTTTTATCAGGGAAAGTATACACCGCATGGCCGCATCGTGCAGAAAAGTGCAGAAAAGGAATGTTAAATTGCCGCGAAGCCGCGCTCCAAGTCAGCAATAATGTCATCGATGTGCTCGGTGCCAATGCTCAAGCGAATCGTGTTCTGATAGATGTTCTGGTCCGCCAGCTCTTCATCGGTGAGCTGCGCATGCGTTGTGGTGGCGGGATGAATAACCAGGCTCTTCACATCGGCAACGTTTGCCAGCAGGCTGAAAATTTGCAGGTTGTCAATGAAGCGCCACGCTTCTTCGCGACCGCCCTTGATATTGAACGTGAAAATGCTGGCACCGCCATTCGGGAAGTATTCCTGATACAGCTCGTGATCGGGGTGCTCGGGCAGGCTGGGATGGTTGACTTTCTCAACCTTGGGGTGGTTCGCCAGGAATTCCACGACTTTCTTCGTGTTCTCCACATGGCGCTCAATACGAAGAGAAAGCGTCTCTACGCCCTGCAGCAGCAAGAAGGCGTTGAAGGGGCTGATGCAAGCGCCCTGGTCACGCAGCAAGATGGCGCGGATGTACGTCACAAATGCAGCGGGGCCGGCAGCCTGCGCGAACGAAACACCGTGGTAGCTGGGGTTCGGCTTCGCAATTTCGGGGTAGCGGTCGGCCTGAGCCGCCCAATCGAAGGAGCCGCCGTCAACAATAACGCCGCCCAAGCTTGTGCCATGGCCGCCAATGAACTTCGTTGCGGAATGCACAACAATGTCTGCGCCATGCTCAAGCGGACGAATCAAAAACGGCGTGCCGAACGTGTTGTCAACGGCAACGGGAATATTGTGGGCATGCGCCAACTCGGCAATTTTATCGATGTTGGGGATGTCGGAATTCGGGTTGCCCAGCGTCTCCAGCCATACTACCTTCGTATTCGGACGAATTGCTGCCTCGATTTCGTCCAAGTTGTGAGCATCGACAAACGTGGTTTCCACACCGAAAGAGCGCAGCGTGTGCGCAAGCAGGTTGTACGTGCCACCGTAGATGGTCTTTTGCGCCACCACATGATCGCCCGCCTTTGCAAGTGCCTGAATGGCGTACGTGATAGCAGCAGCACCAGATGCAACAGCAAGCGCCGCAGTACCGCCCTCAAGTGCCGCAATGCGCTCTTCAAACACGCCTTGGGTGGAGTTCGTCAAGCGGCCGTAAATGTTACCCGAATCAGCCAAGCTAAAGCGATCGGCAGCATGCTGAGAGTCATGGAACACATACGAAGTGGTTTGATAGATGGGCACTGCGCGCGAATCGGTTGCGGGGTCGGCTTGCTCTTGGCCAACGTGGAGCTGAAGCGTTTCAAACTTATACTGAGACATGATGAATTTCCTTTCAAAGTAATGCCCAGCTAGTGGCTAGGCTTAATGTGCGAAAGGTACTTTACTCCAACATTCTTCGTTTGCCTAGGGTGTTGCTATTATCGAAATTTAATATCCAGCTCTGCATTTTGTCGAATACGAGCAATTGACACCGCACGAGCCGAGGCACTAAGACGCTGCGAAACAAATCCAGCAACAAACAACCGACACCCCTTCCCCACTCCCGAAAAAAGAAAAGACCCGCCGAAGCAGGTCTTTTCCAAAATATGTGATAGAACGTTATTCAGCAGCAACAGTGTAGTTGCGCGTAACGGCAGGGTCAACGTCAATGCCGGGGCCCATCGTGGACGAAATAGTGATGGACTTAACGTACTTACCCTTTGCAGCAGCAGGCTTCATGCGCAGGATTTCGTCGTAGATTGCGCCGTAGTTCTCGGCAAGCTGCTCAGCGGTGAAGCTGACCTTACCAATGATTACGTGAGCAATACCGAAACGGTCTGCACGATACTCAACCTTGCCACCCTTGAGTTCGCTGATAGCCTTAGCAACGTCCTTGGTGACGGTACCCAGCTTGGGGTTGGGCATCAAGCCGCGGGGGCCCAAGATCTTACCCAAACGCCCAACCTTGGCCATCATTTCGGGAGTAGCAACAGCAGCATCAAAGTTGATGTTGCCAGCCTGGATGTCAGCAACCAAATCGTCGGAACCAACGATGTCAGCGCCAGCAGCCTCGGCAGCACGAGCGAGTTCGCCTTCAGCGAAAACAGCAACGCGAACGGTCTTACCAGAGCCATTGGGAAGGCTGATCATACCACGCAGCTGCTGGTCAGCTTTACGGGTATCAACGCCCAGACGGAAGTCCGCAACAACAGTCTCGTCAAACTTGGCGGTAGCAACTTCCTTCAGCAAAGTTGCAGCAGCCAGCGGAGCAATAGGAGCTTCGGGCATCTTGGCAAGCGCAGCGCGCATGTTCTTGGATTTCTTTGCCATTTCAATTCCTTTCGTGGTAATGGCGGGTGTGGCTAACCCTTCCACTTACATAAGAAGCAAGTAAAATTACTTGCCAGCGAGCATAGCAGCAACCTTCTTGGAAGGCACGTACTTCTTCTTCATCTCGCGACCTTCAATACGAACGCCCATGGAGCGAGCGGTACCTGCAATGATTTCCATTGCAGCCTCAACCGTATTGGCGTTGAGGTCGGGCATCTTGGTCTCAGCGATGGTGCGCAGCTGCTCTTCGGTCAGAGTACCAACAGCCTGCAGCTGGGGAATACCGGAACCAGACTTAATGCCCAAAGCCTGCTTGATCAAAACGGCAGCGGGAGCAGTCTTGCAGATAAAGGTGAAAGACTTGTCCTCGTAGACGGTGATCTCAACAGGAACGATGGTGTCGCCCTTGTCAGCAGTCTGAGCATTGAATGCCTGGCAGAACTGCATGATGTTAACACCCTTAGAGCCCAACGCGGGGCCAACCGGAGGCGCAGGATTTGCCTTGCCGGCAGGGATTTGCAACTTTACAAATCCAGTGACTTTCTTTTCAGCCATTGCGAACTACCTTTCAGTTACGCTGCAAAATGTTACTAACACGTTCTATCAACTAAACATCCTTTGCGAGAAGCCCCGGTCCACTCGGGCGCAAAACGATGCACGTGTTATCGTCTTAAATCTTTGAAACCTGATCAAAAGCAAGTTCAACGGGGGTTTCACGTCCAAAGATGGAAACAAGGACTTTGACTTTACCGGCCTCGGGCTGAACTTCGGAAATAACGCCATCGAAGTCTGCCAAAGGACCAGAAGAAACCTTGACAACCATACCGGCTTCCAGATTCGTGGAAACTTTCCTGGGGGTCTCTTTGCTGGTGCGCTTCATGATCTTGTTGTATTCCTCACGCGTGAGGGGGGCAGGATTGCCCTGGCTACCAACAAAACCCGTTACGCCGGGAGTGCTGCGAACCGCAGCCCAACTGCGATCGTCAAGCTCCATACGAACAAGAACGTAGCCCGGGAAAACTTTCTTTTCGCTTTCTACGCGCTTGCCGCCATCTTTGATTTCAGCAACAACCTGAGTTGGGATTTCAATACCAAAGATGTTGTTCTCCAAACCCATGGTCTCAATACGCGTTTCAAGGGCAGCTTTGACCTTGTTCTCGTATCCAGAATAGGTGTGAAGCACATACCATTTTTTGGACATATTCTACCTACGCTCCCAAGCTCGAGACAAGAACAAGAAGAGGAGTTACGATTGCATTGTCAAGCAGTGCAACGTAAACGCCGAAGAACAGCAGAGCAGCAACCACCACAACGCTCCAACGGAGCACTTCTTGCTTGGTGGGCCACGTTACGCGCTTCATTTCCGAACGAACCTCTTTCAGAAAAACAAAGCGTTCTTTCTTGGGCTTCTTTTCTTCTTTCTTCTGCTTTTTCTCAGCACCAGAAGCAGCTTGAGCCGGCTTAGACTCTTCGCTCTTCTTAAACAAACTAGTCTTGGTCTTCTTGGAAGAGTCGTCAGCAACAGATTGTGCTTCCTGCTCTTTTTGAGACTCTAACTCGCGAGCTTGCTTACGGGCTGCACGGGCAGCAGATGCTTTTGCTCGCTGAGTCTTTGATTTCTGAGCCATTTTTATCCTTACGACCGATTTTATTAATACTACTTAACGCCAAAGAAGCAGCCCCTAAGGCTGCTCTAACAAACAAGCTGGCAGGCCAGGTAGGACTCGAACCCACAACTTGCGGTTTTGGAGACCGCTGCTCTACCAATTGAACTACTGGCCTGTATTCCTGTTTCCTTGACTACTTATCGAGTTTCACGATGCAGGGTGTGATGTCCACACCACTTGCAGTACTTCTTCAACTCGATACGGTCAGGGTTGTTCTGCTTGTTCTTTTTGGTCGTGTAATTGCGGCGCTTGCACTCAGTGCAGGCCATAGTGACCAAAGTACGCATGAATTCTCCTTTTACCGATACGGGCTGTGCTTGCGAAGCTGCACATGAATTTCAAGAGAAGGGGTTCATCTAAGACGAACCCCTTCGTCTTATGCAATAAGTAGCGAACTACTCGATAATCTTGGTAACCTTACCAGAACCAACGGTGCGGCCACCTTCGCGGATAGCAAACTTCAGGCCCTCTTCCATAGCGATGGGGTGAATCAGCTCGCCAATGATGGAAACGTTGTCGCCAGGCATAACCATTTCGACACCCTCAGGCAGCTCCACAACGCCAGTCACGTCGGTGGTGCGGAAGTAGAACTGAGGACGATAGCCGGAAACGAAGGAGGTGTGACGGCCGCCCTCTTCCTTGGTCAGAATGTAAACCTGACCCTCGAACTTGGTGTGAGGAGTAACGGTACCGGGCTTGCAGAGAACCTGGCCACGAACGATGTCCTCACGCTTGATGCCGCGGAGCAAGCAACCGATGTTGTCGCCAGCCTCAGCTTCGTCGAGCAGCTTGCGGAACATTTCGATGCCGGTGCAAACCGTGGTGGTGGTGTCCTTGATACCAACGATTTCCAGAGGATCGTTCATGTGCAGAACGCCGCGCTCAACACGACCGGTAGCAACGGTGCCACGACCGGTGATGGTCATGGTGTCTTCAACAGCCATCAAGAAGGGCTTGTCAACGTCGCGCTCGGGAGTGGGGATGTAGGTATCAACTGCATCCATGAGCTCCCAAATCTTCTCCTGCCAAACTGGATCGCCTTCCAGAGCCTTCAGAGCAGAACCGCGGATGATGGGGGTGTCGTCTCCCGGGAACTCGTAGGAGTCCAGAAGCTCACGAACTTCCATCTCAACGAGCTCGATGAGCTCTTCGTCGTCAACCATGTCGCACTTGTTCAGGAAGACAACGATGTAAGGAACGCCAACCTGGCGGGCCAACAGGATGTGCTCACGAGTCTGAGCCATGGGGCCGTCGGTAGCAGCGATAACCAGGATAGCACCGTCCATCTGAGCAGCACCGG
>CAKUDT010000101.1 GCA_934645125.1 uncultured Eggerthellaceae bacterium | reverse complement strand
CGGGAATCGTGCACGTCTTCTTTCGTTCGCAATCCGGGACGCCTGCCGGCAGGGCCTGCCTCACGACACCACTTGGATAATGCTTCTTCTTGCTCTGAGATCGCCCAGCTTATCCAAAGCGTTGTAGTTCGGCTCGACCCTTGCCGGCGGGTGCCTCTTGGGGTTGCGCGAAAAAGCTGGTGAAGGGTGGGCGGCATGATAAAAACGACCCACTTTTCTGTGGATTTTCTTCTTGAGAATTGTAAATAGTCAGCATTTCCCCAGGTCGCAAAAAAGTTAGCTGTGGCAAACCCACAGAAAAGTGGGTCGTTTTTATCATCGATTCAAGCGCGATGCTAAAGCGTGATGTTAAAAAGACCCCGTCCCTTTTTAACGCCAGCGCGTTATTGCGCGTTCCAACAGTGGGAGCCGCGGCTTTTCGGCTGGCGCAGGATATCGATTACCATGGTGCGCGCCGTTGCCAGGCGAAGCTGTGTGGTGCGCGTTGCGGCAATGGCTGCGGCATCGCTTGATTCCGCAGAGCTGCTGGCAAGTTGCTTGGAAAGCGCATCGATTTCTTGTAATGCGCGTTCGACCTGCGCTTTCTCGCGCACGATTCCGCATGATTCATCCATGATGCTCGAAAGCGCTTCCTCGATGCGTTTCGTTTGCGTTGATGCGAGACGCATCCAGGCGGGAAGGGTTGCTTTTGACGAAGCATCTGCGGCGCTCTGGGCATTCGTTGCGCTTACGGCTTTTTTGCTTGCTGCGCTCACTGCACCCGCGGCACCTTCCGTAAGCACAAATCTCGCGGCGCTTTCTCCTGCGCGCATGCCAAAGACCAGGCCGTTTGCGCTGGAAAGGCCACCCAGGCGATCGGCGCCGTGCATACCGCCGGTGCATTCGCCGGCTGCGAAAATCCCCGAAACCGTTGTGCATCCGTGCTGGTCAATGACCAGTCCTCCATTGTTCGCGTGCGCATACATCGCCACGCGCAGGGGTGTTTCCGCTGTCACGCCCGCCACGGTTTCCAGCCACGTTTGATACGTGCGCACAAACTCGGGCAGCTCGTCTTCGTTTCCGAAATGCGGCGTGAAAACCAGGCCATCTTTTCCCGCACGATGGATGGCGAAGTCTATCGCGCACGAATCCAAGCGGCTGGTGAAGGGGCCGTATCCGCTGCGCATATCCAGAAGGTGTTGCGCTTCTTGCGTGCCGCCCAATTCTTCGACCGTTGCGTTGTCAAGTGCCATGTAGCGGAACGTCTTCTCATTGAAAACAATGCCATGAACAGGAGAAACAATGCCTGGCATAAATTGCAGGAACGCCATGTTCGTCAAGTGGCACCCAATCTGCTCGGCAAGGCCCTGCACGGTAGCGCAGCAATCGTCTTGCGTTAAGTGGCGCGGGTACAGCGAGCTTGCGCCACCCGTGCACAGCACCAGCGCATCGTAGCGAACGCGCACGAATTGTTGACAAAAGGTGGGGTAATTTGTCAACAAATTGCTGGCAGCGAAGGAGGTGGCGATATGGGCTCCTGGGTCGATGTCCAGAAGCTCCCAGCCCTCGTTCACGCAAATGCCGGCATCGGCAATGCGCTGTCCGATAGCGTTCACATAGGGTTCGCGCTCGATACCGCGCCACGCGCGATGCTTATGATCGAAGCAAGGGATGTATTCGCGCTGGTCAGAGGCGTCTTGCGTGGCTTGCTTCAGGGTGACGCCCCACGATTCCAATCGCTTGATAGAGGGAAGGATTCCCGTTACGAAGCTGCGCACCATATCTTCGTTTGCAATGCCGCATCCTACATGTAGAATGGTTTGAACCAGGTCTTCTTCGTCTTCGGCACCATCGGGGGCAATCAATCCCAGCCCCCACGTTCCCTCGAAAAAGCTCGAGCCCGAGAAGAGTGGTCCCTTGCAAGCAAGCATGACGGGAGTTGCGTCTGTGCCTGTGGCGTTTGCGCTTTCGCCGAGGCTGGTCATTGTCGCATTTTCGTTTTTGCTCAACGCTTCTACTGCGCTCAAGGCAGCGCATGTCCCTGCGATTCCCGACCCTACGACCAGGACTTTTGCATGAATTTCAGCATCCATTCGAGCTCTTTCTCGTTCGTTGTCCGCCAAGGCTCCCCATAGCCGCCGCACCCGCACCCGCACATGCACCCGCGCGTACTTCGCAAGGCGTGCCGTCCGCGCGCGTCGCAGTCGCCGAGTTCGCTGCGTGCCTGTCGCGCTCGCATCCGCAATATGGGCGGTTGCGGTACTGTCACTGGCGGCGTCGTGCCCGCAACAGCGTCCGCCGCCCGCCGGCGCTGCATCCGCACCTGCGGCCGACACCTTCGCCGTAATGTGTTCCGTAAAGTCTAACGTTTCCCGCCAGCCTGGTGCGTGCGAATCGAGCAACGCACGTCAATTTTCGTCAATCATTCACGCTTGCAAATGCCTTCGTCAAGCTAAAAATGCTGTTCTCAAGCGCCTGGCACCGTTCGTGCTTACCCTAAAAAACGACCCCTGTGAACAGCCTTTATAAAATTCTCTTATAAACAATCAGCTATTCAATAAACCACTCGCCTGTTTTGCTCGCTAGAATGCAGGTAGAGGTTTTATAGGACAGGAGAGTAGAGGGGGGTTTACCATGGATGCAAGTGCCGAAAAACACCTGCATGTGACCGAAGGCCTTATGGGCCCGACGCAAGACGATCCTACGGGTCGTAAATGGACATGGGAAGAAGATGGCTACACCGTAATTCGCTCGAATGCTCGTTCGGGCCCCGGTTGCCACGACAACTGCGGCATTCTGATGTACGTCAAGGACGGCGTTCTTGAAAAGATCGAGGGCGACCCCGAGAATCCGTACAACCAAGGTCGCCTTTGTCCGCGTTGCCTTGCTTTCAAGGAAATGCTGTATCACAAAGACAGGCTGAAGTACCCCATGAAGCGCGCCCGCGAAGATCGCGGTAAGAACACCTTCGAGCGCATCAGCTGGGAAGAAGCGTACGATATCATCGAGCGCGAAATGAAAAAAGTCATTGACCAGTACGGTCCCGAGGCCATTTGGGTCACCCAGGGCACCGGCCGCGACATCAACGGCTACGGTCCGCTTATGGCTCAGTACTTCGGTACGCCGAACTACGGCACGGGCTTCCTTTCTGGTCAGGCTTGCTACGCACCGCGTATGTTCTCCACGGCTCTGAAGGCCGGCGGCCTGTTCATCTGCGACTACTCGCAGTACTTCGCCGATCGCTACGACAACCCCGAGTGGAAGCGTCCGGGCTGCATCCTGGTTTGGGGCAACAACCCCATGGTTGCAAACTCCGACGGCACGCTGGGCCACTGGATTGTTGAGTGCATGAAGCGCGGCAGCAAGGTTATTGTTATGGACCCGAAGCTGACCTGGATTGCCGGCAAGGCCGACATCTGGTTGCAGGTTCGTCCGGGCACCGACTCCGCATTGGCGCTTGCTCTGTGCAACATCATCATCCAGGAAGGTCTGGAAGACAAGGAATTCGTGAGCTGCTGGACGTACGGCTATGCCGAGTTCGCAGAGAACGTGAAGAAGTACACGGCTGAATTTGCAGCCGAGACCTGCGGCGTTG
The DNA here is from genome assembly GCA_934645125.1 of uncultured Eggerthellaceae bacterium. Lineage (GTDB taxonomy): Bacteria > Actinomycetota > Coriobacteriia > Coriobacteriales > Eggerthellaceae > CAKUOV01. The sequence goes on along the minus strand of CAKUDT010000101.1, from coordinate 2,193 downwards.
ACATTGACCTGATCTACGATGCTGCTCGCATGATCGGCACCGCTGAGTCTTCCTGCCTGCAGTGGGGCGTTGCTATGGACCACACGTCAGAAGGCTTCATCACCGGCATGGCATGCTTCGACCTTATGGCTTTGACCGGCAACTTCGAGAAGCCGGGCTCCATGGTTGCCGCCAACCCCGTTTGGGATATGTCCGTAACCTGGCTGCCGCGTGAAAACGTGTGGCGCGCCTGCTCCGAGCCGGTTGCTTGCCCCGAAAAGAAGATGAACTCCAAGTACAAGGCGCTCAACGCTATTGCGGCTATCAGCCCCGATATGCTGCTTGAGGCCATGGAGACGGGCGAACCGTACCCCATCAAGGCAATGTTCATGCTTCAAAACAACGCCATTACCTGCATGGGCGCTCAGCCGCAGCGTATTCTGCCGGCACTCCAGAAGATGGACTTCAACGTTGTTGTTGACCTGTTCCTGACGCCGACCGCCCTTGCTGCTGCCGACGTTTTGCTGCCGGCTGCCTGCTTCGCCGAGCGCATTGGTATCACGGGCCATCAGCCTTACGCTTTGGGTGCTATCGCTCAGGCCGTTGAGCCCTTGGGCGAGTGCAAGTCCGACCAGCGCATCATCTACGAAACCGGCTCTCGCTTCACCGACGAAGCCCACAAGCAATGGGATGACGAGCAGGGCTTCTACGCCTACTTGCGGCGCACGACGGGTCTGACCTACGAGTCCCTGCGTGAGCGCACCTGGCTGTACCCCGAGTTCGACTACTACAAGTACAAGTCGGGCAAGCTGCGCCGCGATGGCAAGCCGGGCTTTGCAACTTCCACGGGCCGTTACAACTTCTACTGCCCTGAAATGATTCACTTCGGTCTGTCTCCGTTGGCAGAGTACGAAGAGCCGCCTGAGAGCCCCGTCTCTCAGCCCGAACTGGCCGAGAAGTACCCGCTTGTTCTTACGACAGGCGCCCGTATTTGGGGCTTCTTCCACTCCGAGCACAGGCAGAGCCCCTCGATGCGCAAGATTCACCCGAACCCGACGGTTTTGATTCATCCCGAAACCGCTGCGAAGTACGGCATTGCCGATGGCGACTGGGTAGAGATCGAGAACCAGTACGGTTCTTGCAAGCAGAAGGCCGAGCTTTCTATCCGCATTCGCAAGGACACGGTTTCCGCTGACCACGCATGGTGGTTCCCGGAGCGCGACCCCAACGACGGCACGCTGTTCGGCGTTATGGAATCGAACATCAACAAGCTTGTTCCTATGCGTCCTGGCAAGATCGGCCTGGGTGCATCGTACAAGTCGCAGTTGTGCAGCATCAAGAAGATTGAGGAGTGATAAAGATGAGAGAAGTTCTTGTCGTTGATTACGAATACTGCTCTGGCTGCCATACCTGCGAAATTGCCTGCCAGCAAGAGCATGGTCTTGAGCCTGATCAGTACGGCATCAAGCTGACCCAGATTGGCCCCGATGAAATTCGTCCGCGCAAGTGGCAGTTCGAATTCATCCCCGTGCCCACCGACCGTTGCGATTTGTGCGCCACGCGTCAGGGCAAGGGCAAGCTGCCGTCCTGCGTGCAGCACTGCCAGGCTGGTTGCCTGTACCTGAAGAAGCACGATGAGATCGGTGATCTTCTGGAGAAGAAGAAAGTTGCCGTTTTCACCCTGGGCCGTTAGTCCGCGCGACTGATAACCCGCTTACTCAAGGGAGATTTGCAGATTAGTTGGCTGACCTGCATAAATGCTTCCCGAGCGAAAGCTTTATGTTTTGCGAAGCAGCTTGCCACCGTGCGGGCTGCTTCGTTTTTTGTGCCCCGTATTCGCGGTTGCGCTCAAGCGGCACGTTCAAGCGGTATAATGGATAGGTTCGAATGCTCAAGGGGACATTATTTCTGAATGCCTGGTAGCAGAGTACTTCGAACGAAAGTCGTTTCCGGTTTGAAATCCAAATCAAAGCACGTATGGCACGTTGGCGCCAAGGAATCCGGATAATCACGAAACGAAAGTCGCGAGGTGGGGAATGCGCATAGAAGTACTCAACGAGTTTTTGCTGCTGGCCGAAAGCTTGAGCTTTACCGAGACAGCGAAAAACGCTTATGTTTCCCAACCCGTATTGAGCGGCCATATTTCAAAACTCGAGCAGGAGCTGGGGGTAAAGCTTTTTGAGCGCGATCGTCATTCGGTGAGCTTGACCGAGG
>CAKUDT010000100.1 GCA_934645125.1 uncultured Eggerthellaceae bacterium | reverse complement strand
GTTGACGGTTACGATTTCGTTGACAGCGCCCTGCGTTCAGGCGCTTCTCTTGCTCTGGTGATGAAAAACCCCTCCGAGCAGGCGTGCGCTCTTGCACGCGAGTTGGGTGCAGGCATTTTGGAAGTGCCCGATACCGCCGATGCCATAACGCAACTTGCCGCCGCATGGCGCTTAAAGCTTTCGGGATGCGTTATCGGATTGACCGGATCAAGCGGGAAAACCACCACGAAGAACTTAGTGCGCGACGTTTTGGCTGCTCAGCATAGCGTGGTTGCCACGAAAGCGAACCAGAACAACGAACTGGGCGTTCCGAAAACGCTGCTTTCCGCCGATGCAGACACCGAATACGTTGTGGTTGAAATGGGCATGCGCGGTCAAGGGCAAATCCACGAGCTCTGCTCGTTTGTCCAGCCCGATATGGGTCTTATTGTGAACGTGGGAGAAAGCCACATTGAGCTTTTAGGCGGCCGCGACAATATTGCCCGCGCAAAAGGCGAGTTGTTCTGCGAGCTGCCTTCCCATAAGGGCGTGGCATTCGTGAACGCGGGTGGCGATTACGCTGACTTCTTGTGCGAGAATGCGCATCTTGCGGCGCGTGATGTTCGCGTGGTTCGTTTCGGGTTGCAGGCGGCGCCTGAAGACGATGCCCCGGCCGTATGGGCGGAAAATATCCACCTTGACGAAGAGGGTCGTCCGTGCTTCGTGCTGTGCGCGCAAGGATTCACCCAGCTCCAGCGCGGGGAAACGCATGTGCCGGTAAGCCTGAACTTGCGCGGGCTGCACAACGTTTCCAATGCAACGGCCGCTGCCGCCGTTGGCCTGCAGTGCGGCATGGCGCTTGAGGCAATAGCATCGGCTCTGGAAGCCGCTCTTCCCGAAGCGGGAAGGCAAGAGGTCGTGAAGGCGCGCGCTGGTTACACGATTGTCAACGATACGTATAACGCGAACCCGGAATCCATGCGTGCATCGCTTCTCACGTTTTCCGCGATGGACAGTTTCGGCCGCCATATTGCCGTTCTGGGCGATATGGGCGAGCTCGGTTCGTATGCAGAGGCGTGCCATAAGGGAATCGGCGCGCTTATCCCTTCGCTCAATGTTGATTATCTTATCTGCATCGGTGAACTTTCCGCGTATATTGCGCAAGCAGCGCTTGAAGCAGGCATGAGTGCGGATAGAATTGTTCAGGCAAATTCGATTTCCGATGTATTAGGAACGCTTGATAGCATGCTTGAGCCAACCGATGCCGTGCTGGTGAAAGCTTCTCATTTCATGGGCTTGTCCCGTGTGGTGGAGGGACTGATTCGATAGATGTTTTCGGCTTTTTCAAAATACCCAACATTTTTAGTATTCTTGGCGGTTGTTCTTGCTGCTGCGTTGACTATGGCGGTTATGCCCGCGTTCATTCGCCTTTTGCGTTCAAGCCATGTAGGTCAACAAGTGCGCGCCGATGGTCCTCAGAGCCATTTAGTGAAGCAGGGTACCCCCACTATGGGCGGTTTGATCATGCTTGTTGCGGTTCTAGTCACGTCGCTTTTGGTGTGTTCGCCCTCTGTGCAAACGATTCTGCTTTTGGCGGCCACGCTTCTGGCGGGTGTGCTGGGGCTTGTCGATGACGCTTCCAAGATTGCCCACGAGCGCTCGCTTGGACTAACCCCGAAAGCAAAGCTGGTGGGGCAGTTCGGCATTGCCACAGTCTTTTGCTTGGTGGCGGTGAATGCGGGCGGTGTTGAGCCGACCGTCTCCATTCCGTTTGTCTACACCTTTGACCTGGGCGTTTTGACCACGGTTGTGCCGCTGGGCAATGGCATTGAGATTCCCTGGCTCTACCTTATCTTCGTGAACATCCTGATGGTGGGCATGTGCAACGCCGTGAACTTGACCGATGGCCTTGATGGCCTGGCTGCTGGCACGGTGATGATTGTTATGCTGGTTATGGCGGCTATTGCGTATCGCTCCGACCTGCTGGACTCCGCGGTGTTTGCCGCCGCGCTGGCAGGCGCGTGCATTGGCTTTCTGTGGTTCAACGCGTTTCCTGCCGACATCTTCATGGGCGATACCGGCTCGTTGGCGCTGGGTATGGCGCTTGCGGCGCTTGCGGTGCTCACGAAGACGGTATTCGTTGTCATCATCATCGGTGGCTTGTTCGTGGCCGAGGCGCTGTCCGTGATCATCCAGGTAGCGTATTACAAGCGCACGAAGAAGCGCATCTTCCTCATGGCTCCGCTTCATCACCACTTCGAGAAGAAGGGCTGGAGCGAAACGAAGGTAGTTGTGCGTTTCTGGATTGTCTCGGGCGTTTTGGCTGCCTCGGGCTTCCTGCTGTACTTTATCGAGACGATTGTTTAGGAGCTGCTTTATGAGCGAATCCGAAATAAAACTTCTTTCTGGCAAAAAACACGCGCCTGAATTTATTGGGCGCGTTTTAGTGATTGGTCTGGGCAAAAGCGGCATGGCGGCGGTAACGTATCTATCCGCCCTGGTGGGAACGCGCGTGGAAAGCGTTTTTGTCGCGGCGGGCGCGCAAAACCAGAAAGCGCAGGTGTTTGCGGACCGCTTTGCAAGCGAAAACGTCACGTTCGCATTTGACTGCGAGCAGTTTTCCGACTCGTACGACCTGTGCATTGCCAGCCCGGGCATTTCGCAGTTCTCCGATTTTTATCGCAATGCTGCCGCGGTTTCCAAAGAAGTGGTGAGCGAAGCCGAATTCGCTTGGCGCGAAAGCAACAAGGATGCGCGTTGGGTTGCCATTACGGGAACGAACGGAAAAACGACCACCACGTCGCTTGCTGCGCACATTCTGAAGCGCGCAGGCTTCAAAGCGGCTGCTGTGGGAAATATCGGTGATGTGTGTTTGGATGCTGTTGCCGCAGGTGGTGTGGATGTTTACGTGGCGGAGCTTTCTTCGTTCCAGCTGGCGTCAACATCGCTTTTCACGCCGGTTGCATCGGTCATTTTGAACATTACGCCCGATCATCTGTATTGGCACTTGTCGTTTGAAGCGTATCGCGATGCAAAGTACAAGTGCTTGGCAAACTTGAACAAAACGCCCGGTGCTCTGGCAATTCTTGATGCCACCGATGAAGTGGTGCGTGGCAAGATCCGGGAGCTTAAGGCGACGCCGACCGATGAACGCGGTTTCGATTACCTGCCGTTAGGCACGGCGGCGGGTGTTCGCGAGAGCATGATCGCACGTTGTGGCGCCTCTGCCGCAGCGTACGTGGACGAAAACGAAACGTTGGTTATTGAGCTTGCGGGCGTGCGCCATGAATTGTGTGCAGTGAGCGACTTGCAGATTAAAGGCGACCATAACATTTCGAACTCCCTGGCAGCAGCTGCGTGCGCGCTTGCCATTGGTGCGAACGATGCCCAGATCATCGATGGTCTGAAGAGCTTTGCGCCGCTGGAGCATCGCAATGAGCCGTGTGGCAGCATTGCCGGCGTGCATTGCTTCAACGATTCGAAGGCAACGAATGTCGATTCAAGCTTGAAGGCGCTTTCTTCCTTTGCTCCGGGAACGGTTGTGGCGCTCTATGGCGGCCGCGATAAAGGCACCGACTTAACGGAGCTGGTGCAGGCTACAAAGCGATATGCCCATGCTGTGGTGTGCTTTGGCGAGTGCCAAGAGCGCTTCTATCAGGCTTTTGCGGCCGATAAGGGCGATCTTACGCTTCTGCGCGCGCCGTGGCTGGAAGATGCTCTTGATGCTGCATTGAGTGTTGCTCGTCCGGGCGATAACGTTGTCTTGACGCCTGCGTGCGCCTCCTTCGACGAGTTCTCGTGCTTCGAAGAGCGCGGCGAAGTGTTCAAGAAACTTGTTGCCGCTCGTCGTGAGCGCTTGGGCGCGTAAGTTCGGCTGCGAAAGTCTTTTGCGCATATGGCTATGAGCTCCGTCAATCCGTCTATCCTTAAACCCCGTCTGGGGTTTCTTGTGTTTGCACTGATTTTGCTGCTTTGCGGTCTTATCATGGCGTTTTCTGCTTCTACTATCACGTCCATTTCCGCAGGCAACGCTAGTACAAGTTATCTGTTTTCCCAGGGTAAAATGGCCCTTTTGGGTCTGTTCCTTGCGTTTGCCATCTATCGGTTCATTCCCCTTGATTTTTGGAAGACGAATATCATTTGGATTGTCTGGGGCGTATGCATCGCGCTTATTGCGGCCACGGCGCTGTTCGGCGTAAGCCACGGTGGCGCGAAGCGCTGGATTGTGTTGCCGCTGCTTGGCGAATTGCAGCCGGGCGAGTTCATCAAAATCGGTCTAGCTCTGGTGGCATGCAAGAGCATCGACGAATTTGACCAGGGGGGCATGAGTCCTGGGGAGCTGTTCGTTCGCCTGGTTATTTTGGTTGCTGCTCCCATTGGTGCTATCTATATTACGCAATCTGACCTGGGTACAAGCATCATTTGCTTTGTCTGCTTGATTGCCGCGCTGTATTTTACGGATAAGCCCGCGCCGGTTTTTCTGATTATTATTGCTGCTCTTGTTGGATTTGCCCTGATGAATGCGTTTGGTGATGGCTACCGTGGCGAGCGCATGGTCTATCTTCACCCGTGGGATGATGGTGAGAACGGCTTTGGCGCAGGATATCAAACTATCCACTCTCTGTACGCGCTGGCCGATGGCGGATTGTTCGGCGTAGGTTTGGGCAATTCGCGCGAGAAGTTTCTGTATTTGCCCGCGAACAACACCGACTACGTTTTTGCCGTGGTGTGCGAAGAGCTGGGCGTTGTGGGCGGCATGTTCATCATCTTGTGCTTCTTGGCGCTGCTTTATTTCGGCTTGAAGATTTCGCATCAATGCGGAAGCTCATTTTCGCGCGGTCTTTCGGGAAGCCTTATCACCATGCTGGTGTTTCAGGCGTATCTGAACATCGGTTGCGCTATTTCGATTTTGCCCATGACGGGAAAGCCGCTTCCGTTTTTCTCGGTGGGCGGCTCGTCCATGTTGGCAACCATGATTATTCTCGGCTTTGTCTTGGCGTGCTCGCGCGCTTCGGAAGACGAAACGCCCGAAGCGGAATATGCGCGCCGCCGTGAGAATCTGCGTGTGACAACACGCATTTCCGACCAGGAACAACGCACGAGTTTCGCGAGTTCGCCTGATTTCTTATCACGCGGCTACTCAGGCGGCAGCTCTGGAGGTTACTCGGGTGGCGGCAGCCTTGGTGGCTCCCCAGGTGGTGGCGGCTTGAGCGGCGGATACCTGGGGCGCAGCTCGCAAGAACGTAACGGATACTATCGATCGGAACCCTTGCGTTCCGTACAAAGAAAAGGAAGAAGGTAGTCATGCTTGTCGTTTTATCGGGCGGCGGAACTGCTGGGCACATTAATCCCGCTTTAGCGCTGGCCGAGGTGCTTGAAGAACGCGGATGCCAGGTGAAATTTGCCGGCACGCCGCAGGGTGTGGAGGCGCGCTTGGTTCCGCAAGCGGGCATTGAATTCATGCCTTTCGAGGCCGCCGGATTCAATCGATCGCATCCGCTTTCGCTTATACGTGCGCTGCGCTTGCTGTCAAAAAGCGGGAAGCGCGCCCGTGCGTGGCTCGATGAAATCAAGCCCGATGTGGTGGTGGGTTTTGGCGGCTATGTCTCCATTCCCGTGGGTCGCGCAGCGGAAAGCAAGCATATCCCCGTGGTTATCCACGAGCAAAATTCCGTTATGGGTCTTACGAACAAGCTGCTTGCGAAAAGTGCCGAAAAAGTATGTTTGACGTATGCATGCGCAGGGCAAGGCATTGTCGATCCCTCAAAAGTCATTGTAACGGGCAACCCGGTGCGCAAAGG
>CAKUDT010000099.1 GCA_934645125.1 uncultured Eggerthellaceae bacterium | reverse complement strand
TACGAGTGCGCCGATGGTGAAGGCGTTTACCTGTTCACTGCCGGCCAGTCCACCATCAAGCGCGCCGTTGAGTTCTTTGGCCTTGAATACGGCTCCGAGCTGTTCCCCGAGGGCATTCCTTCGGTTGCATTGAACTCTCCGGGTGCCCCTGTGTTCGACGCCGCTATTGAGGATTACTGCTCGAAGCACACCGCGGCCGAGTTCGCCCAGGCCATGAGCGAGATCAACGTTCCGTGCTCCGTGGTTATGAATTACGAGATGATGGAGAACCACCCGCATTATCTGGCGCGCAACACGTGGATTGAGTGGGAAACCGTGGATGGCCGCACCGTGAAGGGCGTTACCTCGGTTCCGCGCTTCAAGAACCGTCCTTCGCAGATTTGGCGCGGTTGCCCGTCGCAAGGTATGGACAACGAGGACATTCTGAGCGAAGTCGGTTTCAGCGAGGATGAAATCATGAAGCTGTACGAGGCAAAGGTGCTGCGTAAGAGCGACTACATCGGAGGACTGTAAGGTCTAATGACGCGTATCGACGAAATATTGCTGAAGGGGGCTCAGCTGAGCCCCCATGGTACCGCCCTTATTTCCAAGGGCGGTGCTTTCACGTATGAGCAGCTTGATGCACGCGTTTCGCAACTTGCGGGCGCTTTGTGCGCGCGCGGCGTGGAAAAAGGCGATATTGTGGCGCTGACCTCGAAAAACGCGCCCATATTCATTGAGCTGACCATGGCGTGCTCGCGCATTGGCGCGGTATGCGCGGCGTTTTCGACCCGGTTTTCATGCGCGGTGCTGTCTACGCTGATTGCGCAGGCTGCGCCGCGTTTGCTGTTTGTCCCCGAGGACAAGTTGGCGGACGCACGGGCTGCCGTGCTCGGTGCTCAGATGGAAACGGAGTGTTTGGCAAGCGAAGGCGCCGCTTACGAAGCGCTGTTGGCAAGTGCGCCTGCTCCGCGTGTTGCCGAGTTGGAGGAAACCGACCCTGCGCTGCTGCTGTATACCAGCGGAACAACGGGAACGCCGAAGGGCGTGGTGCTTTCGCATGGCGCATTGCTGGCGCGTATTGAAATCGACCGCCAGACCATGCACATCAACGAGCATACGAAAATGCTGTTTGTGCTTCCGTTTTTCCATGTGACCTGCGTATCAACGTTTGTGGTGCTTGCAAGCGGTGGCGTGGTTGCCATTGCTTCGGGCGCGAAAGACTACATGATTGTGTCCGAAATACAAAAGACCCAAGCTACGCATGTGGGGCTTTTGCCGTATCACTTGCGTCAGCTTGTGGGCTACCTAGAGCGAACGAAGGAACAGCTTTCGTCGCTTGAGCTGGTGGCCTACGGTGGCGAGCCCATGGATGCTGATACGCTGCATAAGTGTCGCAAGCTGATTCCCTGCATGTTCTGGCAGGGATACGGCATGACCGAAACTGCTTCTTCCATTGCGGTGGTGACTCCCGAAGATCACGCAACGGATTTTTGCGGTACCACGGTGGGACGCGCTGTTCCCTTGGTGGAAATTTGCATTTGCGCAGATGACGGTGAGATTTTACCTGCAGGTGAAAGAGGCGAGGTATGGGTGAAAACGCCCACCATTATGAATGGCTATTTCAATAATCCCGAGCAAACCGCAAAAGTCATGCGCAATGGCTGGTATTTGACGGGCGACATTGGTTGGCTATCCGTTGATGGCCGCCTGACGTTGATCGACCGCAAAAACGAGATGTTCATCAGCGGCGGCGAAAACGTATACCCATCGGAAATTGCTGCATGTATCCGTAAATTCACGGGTGTGGCCGATGTTGTTGTTGAGCGCGTAAGCGACAAGCGTTGGGGCGAGTCGGCCGTTGCGTTCGTTGAGCCAGATGCGGGCATCAAGCTGGATCCCCAGGAGATTTCCGACTGGTGCGCCACGGCATTGGGCCATTACAAGCGCCCGAAGAAAGTAGTTATCGTTGATTCACTTCAACGAAAAGAAACGGGAAAGGTACCGCGAGAATACCTTTTAAGTCTGTTAGAGAAGTAGAGGAAGGTGATTGTTATGGCTGATTTTGATGCGATTGTAATTGGCGCCGGTTGTGCTGGCAGCGTTGCTGCGGTAGAGCTTGCACGCGCGGGCAAGTCGGTTTTGCTGGTTGAACGTGGCGAAAACGGCGGCTCTAAAAATATGACGGGCGGGCGCATTTACACGCATTCCTTGAAGAAAGTGTTCCCGAATTTCGAGGAAGAGGCGCCGCTTGAGCGCAAAGTGACCCATGAGCTCATTTCGTTTTTGACCGATGACGCTGCAACGACTATGGAGTACGCAACACCCAAGCTTGCCGATGATTCTTTTGCAAGCTATACGGTTTTGCGTGCGGAATTCGATGCCTGGCTGGCGGGAAAGGCCGAAGAAGAAGGCGCAGAGTGCGTGTTCGGCATGACCGTTGACGACTTGCTGTGGGATGGCAACCGCGTGACGGGCGTTTCTGTTGGCGGCGATGAAATCACGGCTGAAGTGACGATTATCGCCGATGGCGCAAACTCCCTGCTTACGGAAAAGGCGCATTTGGCAACAACGCCGAAACCGCATCAGATGGCAGTTGGCGCAAAAGAGGTTATTTCCCTTCCTGAACAGGTTATTTCCGATCGGTTTAGGTGTGCTGCAGGCGAAGGAGCTGCGTGGCTGTTCGTGGGCGCTCCCACAAAGGGTCATGCAGGCGGCGGCTTTCTTTATGCAAACAAGGACTCGATTTCCCTTGGTATGGTGGCAACGCTTTCCGACCTGCAAACATCGGATGTGCCGTTCTCTGAGTTTATGAACGATTTCAAGGCAAATCCCCTGATTGCGCCGTTGATTGAGGGCGGCAAGACGGTTGAGTATTCTGCCCATTTGGTGCCCGAAGGCGGCCTGAGCATGGTGCCCGAGCTGGTGGGCGACGGCTGCTTGGTTGCAGGCGACGCGGGCATGCTTTGCGTTAACCTGGGGTATCAGGTGCGCGGCATGGACTACGCAATTGCTTCCGGTTCTGCGGTGGGTCGCGCGGCTGCAGCGGCGATTGATGCAGGCGATACCTCGGCGGCAGGTCTTGCGGGCTACAAGGCCGAGCTTGAGAACAGTTTTGTGCTCAAGGATTTGCGCTCGTACCAGAAGGTTCCGGCATTCATGGAGCAAACGAAACGCATGTACTCTGAGTATCCGTCCATGGTATGCGAAATGATGCATGCCCTGTTCGCCGTTGATGGCGAGCCGGTTGAACCGCTGAAGAAGAAGATGATGCGTCCGGTGAAGAGCAGGGGCTTGTTCTCGGTGCTTAAAGAAATAAAGAAGGGAGTTGATGCGCTATGACGATTTCCCCGATGACCATTGATGAGCGCCTTGCCGTTGATAAGTTTGCGGTTGACGAAGACAACGCCCATATCGAGCTTGTTGAGAATCCTGATCGCGATCAGTTCGATAAACTGGTGAAATGCTGCCCGGCGGGCCTGTATCGCTACGAAGAAGACGGATCGACTTCGTTTGATTATGCGGGCTGCCTTGAGTGCGGAACATGTCGCATTCTGTGTGGCGATACCATCTTAAGCAAATGGGAAAACCCTGCTTTTGGAAACGGTGTTTCTTACCGATTCGGGTAGTGCTTGCTAGCGCGCTTGCGCGAATGTGAACTATGCAAGAAGGGGGCGATGGAGATAAAATCCATCGCCCCCTTCTTTATGCGGGCATAAAAATAACCCCGAGGCCTGGAGGGCATCCTCGGGGTTATCGGTGTCGCGGCTAACGGATGTTATCCGCGAAGTTCACCTTGGGGATAGGTGGTTGAGAATTCCTATTCGCCTTCGCCCTTAACAGCAGCGATAGCCTTGGGACGGCACAGCAGGCCAGCGATGATGCAAACAGCGAGCATTACGGATACGCCAAGGATGCCAGGTGCGCATGCATGGGTGGCGTCGAATGCAGCGCCAACAGCCAAGGAAACCAGGCCGGACAGAATGGAGGCAGCTGCCATGGTGGAGCCCAGGCACTTGCCGAAGGAGTACAGGCCAAAGTAGTTAGCAACCGTGGTGGGCAGGCATGTTGCGGTAATGCCGAATGCAATACCGTTGCAGATGTAGAATGCCCAGACCATGATTTCGTTGGAAGCGAATGCGGCGCAAACTTCGCCGACAATTGCGAAGACCAGGCCGATCATCATGAGCTGACGACCATCAATGTAGTCGGCAATGAAGCCGGAAACGGTCTTGAAAATCAAAGCGATAATGCCGTAGATTGCAGCAACGCTTGCGATGAACGCCGGGTCAAAACCCAAGGTCTTGAAGTTCAAAACACCCATGGAGCTCTGCAGAGCGAAAGCGGAGAAGCCGCCGGAGCACAACAGTGCCAACAGCCAGAAGCTCGGCATGCGAAGGATTTGCTTCATGGTAAGCTTCTCGGTGTTCTTGAAAGCCTTGCTGACCTTCTGAGCCTTAACTTCAACCGTTACGTCGCCGCCGTCAACCTCGAGACCCTTCTCTTCCGGATGGGTGCGTACGAACAGGATAGACAGAACTGCGATGACAATGCCGAATACGGCAAGCAGGATCCAGCCGTTTTGCCAAGCGCCGTCCTTGATCAGGTTGCTTACTGCCAAAGGAGCAGCAAAGGAACCCAGGCCGCCAATGCCCATTGCAATGGACATAGCCTTGCCGCGGCGTTTCTGGAACCAGAAGCCAATAGTGGACTGGATGGAAACCTGACCAGCCATAATGTTACCCAAAGCCATGAAGATGCCGAAGAAGATGATGTAGCCAACGGCGCTATGGACGATGGTGGTCATGCAGATGGCTCCAACAGTCATGATCAAACCGCCGATAGCGATGGACCAGCGGGTGCCAATCTTGTCAATAAGGATACCAACCAGCGGTGCGGGCAGGCCAGAGCACCAAACGAAGATGGTGAAGCCAAGACCCAGAACGGTTGCGCTGATGCCGATGTCGGCCATCATTGCAGGATTAAGAATCTGCGCACTGGCTACGATAAAGCCAGAGGACATGAAGTAGAACATGCCGCACAGAACGGTTAGAAACCATCCGTAACCGAAGGATTTCTTTTCTTCCATTTTTCCTCCTTTGAAAAAGATAGATTCCTAGTTCAGCAAACCTTTGCATTCCCCTATGCAAAGCCCCGTGCGCGAAAACCGTTTATATGATTATCAGGTGATTATCGTGGTGATCTTTTGCGCTATTCGCTGAACCATTTGACTTGGGATGGCTTGTATTTTCCCTTCCCCTTCCCAAGTATTTACATTGTACAGAGTGGGGCGCGAACAGTACAAATGCTTAATACGTATGACAACTTTGCGTAAAATCATAAGGTTATATACAACAATGGTATTTGTACTATACGGAAAATGTATAAGGCGTAAAACAAGGAAGATGCGCGTCTTGAGGGTGCGTTCAAAAAGAGTATTTTTGCTCAAAAGAGGTCTGTTATCCGTGCTTTTCAGGGGATGTTGCGGCTCTGCTTTCAAAGGTAAAAATTCGTCAATCCTGCTTTTTTCGAGTGATTCGAAAATGATAAAAATTCGCAGCTTTTTGAACAGGTCTTATTCAATTTCTATATAACTTATTATGCAAATGATTAAGACGCATTATTCAAGTTTTGTATAGTAAGGCGTATAATTGTGCAAATACAAGGGGGAGTTTAAAGGTAGGGGATCCAATGGATATCTCGTTGTATCACGAGTTTGTAACTCTGGCGTCGCACAGGAATTATTCCGCCGCAGCGCGCGATTTGAACATGTCTCAGCCTACACTCAGTCGGCATATGAATGCCCTGAGCAAAGAACTGAAATGTCAGCTCT
>CAKUDT010000098.1 GCA_934645125.1 uncultured Eggerthellaceae bacterium | reverse complement strand
GGCAAGCACCATATCGCACGCCACCACGGCAACATAAGGGCTGGTGGCGGACTTAATTGCGGTGTAAAGGCCGGGCAGCGCGCCGCGATAATCGTACTCGTCTTTTACCAGGCGAATGTTCAGGTCGGGGTACATCTCGTGGACGAACTGCAGGCGTTCGCCTTCGTTTGTAGTGATGACCAGCTCATCGGCAGCAGGTGAGAGGCGCTCAATCAAACGGCAGATCATGGGGCGTCCGCCGAATGGCACGGTTGCTTTGCTCTGACCCATGCGACGGCTTTCTCCGCCCGCTTGGATGACTACGGTCACGCGCGGACGCACGTAGTAGTTCTCGATGAAGTTTACCAAAGGCGTAATGTCGTCCAGTGGGAATGCCTGGATGCCGTACGTTTGCGCCGCCGCTACTACTTCGGGAATATCAGTGACCACGGCCACGGTGTTGCTTGCGGGCATTTTTTGGGCAACGTCAAGGGCAAGGTCGCCGGTGAGCTGCGAAACAGGCGTCTTTGCTTCAAGTGCTGCTTCGATTAGGGCCTGGTCATCGGCGTTATTCGCGGATGAAAGGCCGCGTACGAACTGCGTGAAGTCGGTCTCAAGGGAAAAGCCGCGCTTGGCGCCTTCCACGAATACGCGCGCAACGTTGGCATCGGCTGTGTTTCCGGAGCGCATGATTTCAATGGAGGGCAGGCCACTTTTGCGGTAGCCTTCGACCACAACAATGTCGTGACCGGGCATGCTGCGTACAATTTCGCTGCATTCTAGCTCTTCATCGAGCGTTTTTATGCGCGCAAGCAGGGTTGGAGACGCAATGACGGTCTCCGATGCGCCTGCCGCGCGGTGGCGAAACGAGTCTTTACCCGGATGATCGATCTCAAAGTTCGTGTGATGGTGGTGTTTGATGCTGCCAACGTCGTGCCCGCGCGAAACGAGCTCGGCAATAACGCGTTCAATCAGGGTTGTTTTGCCTGAATTGTGACGCCCCACAAAGGAAATGGCAGGGCTGGGAATATACATCGGTCCTCCCCCCCGAGTGCTGTTATCTTTAACCGCGAATTATACCATTCTCGGATGATGTTGCACGGCTTGTGCGCTCGCGCGGTTGGGCAGGGGTCGCGCGTTGGCGGCTTGGCGCGTACGTTGCGACCGCGGGCGCGAAGCGGACTGCGTGCGTCGCGTGTTCTGATTCGACTTATTTCGAGAAAACTGTCAAAAAATGCTAGTAAGTGTGACAAGAGCTCCCTTTTATGGCGCCGGTAGCGATGCATTTTACAGAGAAATTGACGTTTCCCCAGGTCGCATGAATCCAATCAGGTGGCCATGGTTTGCATGTGTCTATCTGCATCACACTTACTCAAGTTTTTTGACAGTTATTTGGAAATATCTCAAAAGAGGAGGCTTGATGGCGGACTGCGGACGTGGCGGGTCGGGAAGGGGTGCGGTTTCTGCGGACGATTCCTCTGGTTCTGAGGCATGTTGTTGAAATTTGGACTTCGAATTCGAAGTTGATGCGGGTTAGAAGTAGGTCAAGGGTGCAAATCGAGGTGTTTTCTAACAAACACGCTGATTGCAGAAAAGAAGACCAAGAGAAGCCCCAGCTCAAAGTTATTCTTGAATAAGTCATATTTCCTAACTTGCTTCAATGCGAATTACGACCTACTTCCAACCTACCACAACTTCGAATTTCGACCTGGTTTTCCAGCAACATGCCTCGAGATACGGGAAAGTGTGCTATTCGTGGGCGACTTGGCGGTGATGGTTTCGCATCCCGGAGCGTTCGTGCATGCTCGTTTTCGTGGCTGCAGATTTCCTGAAAAGACAGCGCCTTCGTTTCGACGATTGCAGCCCGCAAACCCGTTCGCAACCGTTCACGGAAGTTTTTTCAAATATTGTTGCACAGCCGAATACTGTGCTATACTTCGCAACGTACTTTAGCACGGTGGAGTGATGGAGTGCCCCAGAGGTTGCCGATAGCAAAAAGCACGGCAATCAGTCGAAGGGCGGTGCCACGAAAGCGCGGGTAGAACATCTCTAATTGCTCGCCGAACTGAACTTACTTAAGAAGAGAGCAAGAAAGGAAATATACTATGAAGAAGAAAATCGTTGCCGCCGTTGCCGCGTGCGCTGCTCTTGCTTTGAGTGCGTGCCTGCTGGCGGGCTGCTCCAGCTCGTCGTCGTCCGCTTCTGCGAGCGCTTCCGCAAGCGCTTCGAACGCTACTAAGTTCGTGGTGGGTTTTGACTCCGAATATCCGCCGTACGGCTACGTGGGCGATGATGGCAAGTACAAGGGCTTTGACCTGGATCTTGCTGCCGAGGTCGCTCAGCGCAACGGCTGGGAGTTCGACGCTCAGGCAATCGACTGGAACGCTAAGGACTCGCTGATTGAGGCGGGCACCATCACCTGCCTGTGGAACGGCTTCACCATGGAAGGCCGCGAGACCGATTACGCGTTCTCCGAGCCGTACATGAACAACAGCCAAGTAATTATGGTAAAGGCTGGTTCCGACATCAAAACCGAGGCTGACCTGGCTGGAAAGAACGTTCTGACCCAGGCTGGCTCCGCTGCTGAAACGCTCCTTGAGGACGACAGCGCCGATGGCAAGGCTGCTTTGGCTGCCACGTTTGCCGGCGGCAAGGTGAGCACCATCGCCGACTACACGAACGCTGTTATGCAGCTGGAAGCCGGTGCCGTTGATGCTATTGCATGCGACAGCTCTATCGCCGACTACTTCATGGCGCAGAAGCCCGACACTTACACTGTTGCAGTGACGCTTTCCAGCGAGCATTACGCTGTTGGTTTCAAGAAAGACAACCAGGCAATGGCTGATGCCGTGACTAAGACCTTGAAGGAAATGGTCAAGGATGGTACCGTTGCAAAGATTTGCGAAAAGTACGCAGCGGAAGGCATCAACGCTGACGCCTGGTGCCTGGAGGCATAAAGCTTGGGGCGTGAAGCTCGTGGCGCAAAGCTCGCGTCATAGGCTTCAGGGGTTGGGCTGCTTCGCATTGCTGCGTGACCTTCCGTAGGGAAACGCCGCGAAACTTCTGCGGAAATCGCAGCTGATTTGAATGTTCATAGTGGATGGTCGGCAAGGGTGCGCCCCTGCCGACCATTTGCGCGTAACAAGGGAAATGAATGGAAACCACATTTTTTACCAGCATATCTCAGTTTCTGGGTTTGAAAATGGACTTCGGTGTGTTCATAGGGCTGCTTCTTGACGGCTTCGGCTTCACCGTGGGCATTTTCTTTATCACGCTTATCGGCTCGCTGCCGCTGGGCATTTTGGTGGCGCTGGCGCGCATGAGCAAAATCAAGCCCCTTTCCTTTATTATGGGCATCTACATTTCATTCATGCGCGGCACGCCGCTTATGCTGCAGCTTATGTTTTTCATGTTCGCGCCGTATTACCTGTTCGGTATGCCGCTGGGCGCCGATTGGAAATTCTACGCGTGCGGCATCGGCTTCATTCTGAACTACGCCGCGTACTTCGCCGAGATTTACCGCAGCGGCATCCAGTCCATTCCGCGCGGCCAGTATGAAGCGGCAGAAGTGCTTGGCTATACGAACACGCAAACGTTCATGAAGATTGTGCTGCCGCAGGTCATCAAAAGGATTCTGCCGGCTATGGGCAACGAGATCATCATGCTGGTGAAGGATACATCGCTGGCATACGTGCTGACCATCGCCGAGATGTTCAGCGCGGCGAAGGCACTTGCCGCAAAAGAAGTGAGCATGGTCCCGTATGTTGTAGCGGCGCTGATTTACTGGGCGGCATGTCTGATCATCGAATTCTTCTTGAGCAAGATTGAGAAGAAGCTGAATTACTATCACGATTAGGGGGCAGCTGTGATTGCAATTGATGCGAAAGAGTCTTTGGCGACGGTTTCTGGCGTCGCATGCACCGATGCCGCGGGCGCGGGCGCTACGAGTGTCGCGGGTGCCCAGGATGCGGCGCAAGAGCCCGAGGTGCTGCTCTCTCTGGAGCGCGCGAAGAAGAGCTTCGGCGATAACCAGGTTCTGAAGGATATTACGCTGCAGGTCGAAAAAGGCCAGGTCGTTAGTATAATTGGTCCGTCGGGTGGCGGTAAATCAACGCTTCTGCGCTGTGCCACCATGCTGGAAACGCTTGACGATGGTACGCTTTCGTACGGCGATTTAATGGTGTGCAAGAACGGCGCGTATTCGGGCAAAGAGGTGCTGCGCCAGGCGAAGATGCGTTTCGGCCTGGTGTTCCAGAGCTTCAATTTGTTCCCGCATTACACGGTGCTCAAGAACGTCATGGATGCGCCGCTTACCGTGCAAAAACGCGATAAAGCCCAGGTAGAAGCGGAAGCCATGGCGCTTTTGGAGAAAATGGGTCTGTCAGGAAAAGAGAACATGGTGCCGTGCGAGCTTTCCGGTGGTCAGCAGCAGCGTGTGGCAATTGCCCGTGCGCTTGCGATGAAGCCCGACATTCTGTTCTTTGACGAGCCCACTAGCGCGCTTGACCCCGAGTTGACGCAGGAAGTGCTGCGCGTTATCCGCGAGCTGGCCGAAGAGCACATGACCATGGTTATTGTTACACATGAAATGACGTTCGCGCGTGACGTGGCTGACCATATTGTGTTCATGGATGGCGGCGTGATTGTTGAGCAGGGTCCATCGTCCCAGGTCATCGACAATCCGCAGCACGACCGCACGAAGGCATTCTTGCGCAAGTACGAGTAGGCGCAGGGTCGCGAAGCGGTTGCGGCTTCGATGGCGCGGTGCCGTGCGACGTGGGGTGCTTGTGGGCGCAGGCTGCCCGCGGGGCGCGTAGTTGCAAGCCCGGGAGCGTTTGGCTGCGGTTGCGCGAAATGCAGGGTTGTGAAGCGGCTACATTTGTGGTTGTTGCTGCGCTTGCGGCGTGCGAATTGCGCGGATTGCGCGAGTGTGTTGCGCGGATGCCGCCCAGTACTTCATTCGATTGCCTTACGAAAGGTAGCTATGGCAGAGAAAAAGGAATACTTGGAGCAAGTTTTAGCGGGTCAAAAGCCTCTTCTTTTTGATGGCGGTTTTGGTACCATGCTGCAGGCGCGTGGTTTGAGCGTGCCCGGAAAAACCGCAGATGAGTTGTGTATTACGGCGCCTGACGAGGTAACGGCAATTCATTGTGCCTACGTGGATGCTGGTGCCCAGGTTGCCACAACGAACACGTTCAACACAAACGCTCGGGCATTAGCGGCGGCGAGTTCGCCTTACTCAGTGGAAGAGCTGTACGCAGCCGCTGCGGCGTGCGCACGCAATTCCGGAGCGCTTTTCGTGGCGGGAGACATTGGCCCCATTGGCGAATTCTTGCAGCCATATGGTGAGCTCGAAGAAGACGAAGCATACGAGCTTTATGCGCGATGCGCACGTGCTGCCGAAGCTGCGAACTGCGATTTCATCTTGATTGAGACAATGATGGACGCGAACGAGGCTTGTCTTGCTGTGCGTGCCGCTCGTGAAAACACTAAGCTGCCCGTTCTTGCCACGATGTCGTTCAACGAAAATGGCCGCACACTTTTTGGATCGACTCCCGAACAGGCAGTCGAAGGGCTGCTGGCGGCAGGCGCGAAGGCGGTGGGTCTGAACTGCTCGGTGGGGCCTGTTGAGGCGCTGCCGGTGATTCAAGCATACGCCGCCGCATTGCGTGAAGCCGCAGACGGAGAAGGTTTCGCCGTGCCGTTGATGGTGCAGCCGAATGCGGGTCTTCCCGATGTGAGCACGGGGAAGCCGGTGTATCGCTGTGTGCCGCAGGAGTTCTGCGAAGCGGTATCTTCGCTGGTCAATGCAGGTGCGACAATCGTCGGAGGATGTTGCGGAACAACGCCGGAGCACATCGCTGC